>DATNKY010000378.1:0-12749 GCA_035603155.1 Solirubrobacteraceae bacterium | reverse complement strand
CATCGGCAGCATGCGCGAGCGTGCCGCCGCGCTCGGTGGCCGCCTCACCTTGCGCGAACGCGGCGGCGGGGGCATCGAGCTCGAGGTTGTGGTTCCCCGATGAGCACGTTGCGACTGCTGATCGCCGACCACGCGGCGACTCGCATCGGCATCCGCATGGCGCTCGACGCCGAAATCGAGGTGTGCGCGGAGGCCGGCGAGTGCAAGGAAGCGATCCGCGCCGCAATGCGCGAGCAGCCGGATATCTGCCTCGTGGGCCGCGAACTGCCGGGTGACGGGCTCGCCGCGGTGCGCGGGATCTGCCGTGCCGCACCACGTGCGGCGGTCGTCGTGATCGCCGAGGTTCGAAACGTCGACGACCTCCTGGACGCGGTCCGCGCGGGGGCGATCGGTTACGTGCCCGACGGGGTTGACGCCGAGGGCGTGCGACGGATCATTCGTGCCGCTGCCGCCCGAGAGGCGATCGTGCCTCGCGGGATGATCATTGAGCTGCTGATGGAGCTGTGCGCCAACGGGCCGGGGGGCGAGGCGATCACGGGCCGCGAGGCCCAGGTGCTCGGGATGCTGCGCCGAGGCCACACCACCGCGACGATCGCGGAGCGGCTCGATATCGCGCCGGTGACCGTGCGCCGGCACATCTCCGAGCTGGTCCACAAGTTCGGCGTGCGCGATCGCTCGGAGCTGATCGCAGCCGTCTGACTTCACGTCAAGCCGGTGATGCGGGGCGATTGCGTGACCGCGCCGACGTGTGCGTCCGTCACCCCTACCGCGCTGTCAGCGCGCCGGCACGGTCAGCGCCGACCAGCGGCGCCTCGGAGTCCCGGGCCAGGCGCCACAACGCGTACGTCACGAGAAGCCATCCGGCCAGCGCGCCTCCCTCCTTGACGCCGACCCCGAACTGATACGGCCAGCTCAGATAGCCGAGCGGCCTCAGCAGGGTCAGTCCGACGACGTGCATCACAAACGAGATCAGCAGCGCCGCGAGTCCAAGTACGACAGTCCCCGATTGCGCGGTGTGATCGGCCAGGCGCCACACGCAGACCACTAGCACGCAGAGTATGGGCGCGTACAGGAGCTTGCTGACGTGCCCGACCTCCGCATGCACCGGCGATACCTCGATCAGAAACAGCAGCGCGAGGATCGCCGAGGTCGCCGCCCACAGCGCCCGCTGTCGCCGGTGACGCCGCGCTCCGCGGGCTGCGATCACAACGCCGAACGCCAACACGAGCGTGTCGACATCGTGCGACCAGCTGTACTCCCAGTTGGCGTCCAGCGCACGGACACCAAGGTTGTCGATCCCAAGGTTGAGCAGGTTGCTTGCGATGACAGCCGCAAAGGCGACCCCGGCGACCCCCCACAGCCACCGACTTACGTGAAGGTCACGAGTGCCGGACATCGAAGGCCAAGGGCTCCGTGCGGTTTGATCTCGCTGCGACCAACGTGGCCCGCCGCCCAGCCCGCTACTCGGGCTTTCTGATGATGCCGAACATTCCGCGCCCGTCGTCCGAGGCGCAGACGATCGCGGGTGGGCGGCCGAACGCGCGCACGGCGTCCTGAAAGCCGGCGTTGCCGTGGACGTCATCCGCGAGCAGGAATCCACCCGGGCGGATGACGGCCCACGCCTGTTGCAACTCGAACAAGATGTTTCGGCGGGTATGGCGACTGTCGTGAACGAACATGTCAATCGTCCCGAGCTTCTGCAACAGTCCGGGTAGCCGGCGGCGGCTTGACCCTTCGATGAGCGTCCATCGCCCCTTCAGCGCGTCCGCGACCGCCGCTCCGATTTCCACGTCCAAGCGGGTCTGATCCAGGGGCGGCGGCAGGTCGATGCTGGACAGGTGGCCGACACCGTTGGTCTCAAGCGCCTCGAGCGTCACGCGCGTGGTGAACCCGCGGGCGACGCCGGTCTCGACGGCCGTGACCGGCCTGCAATGGCGCGCCACGCACCAGGCCGCCCGCGCGAAGGCCGGATCAGCATCATCCCAGCCGGAGAACGTGCCACGTCCGATCTGCAGACCGCGCTCGTGCATCGAGGCCACGATCTCGGCCCACAGGGTCGTGAACGTCTCGACGGCTTCACAGGGCCACTGCACCTGCATCTGGGCGTGAAGCGAGAGCTCCCAGTTCCGATCAGGGGTCAGCGGATCACGCCTGATCCACCGTTCGCTCTCGTTGGCGATCTTCTCGCGGACGCGCTCGACGCCCTCGCTGGGATCGCGCAAAACGACCATCCCGGCACGAGCGAAACGGTCCAGCCGCCGCCGTGCCGACGAGCCGACGCCGCCGGGTCCGTGGTCAGGACGCAGACTCGACCCGTGATCGGTGTCCACTTGGGTTCCCATGGTCCGAGCGCTCGGGCGCGCTAGCGCCGCGAGGCCGTGAGCGCGGGGGCTGAGTCCCGCTGGTCTGAGACGGACTGCGCCAGGCGCGACCCGCCATACCAGCTGCCCGAAACGAAGCGCATGATCGGCCCGAAGCTCCGTGCCGCGGGCGCACCGAGTATGTGCAACCGCGGCACCGAGGTCTCAAAGCCCTTGCCCAGAACCGGGTAACCGTTCACGGCCTTCACATCACGCGCGACGCCGTCACTGAGGAACGGGTAGCGCGTGACATCGACCTTGTAACCGGTGCCGAACATCAGGTGATCGACTTCGCGCGTCGACCCGTCTGAGAGTGTCACGCGGAGCCCATCGCCAAGCTGCTCGGCGCTTGTCACTTCGGTCGACGTGGTCAGCTTGATCCCATCCACCCGGACCTTCACGAAGTACGAGCACGCCGGACGGATCGACCGGTAGGCGATCTTGTCCTGCGTCTCCCGCGGCAGCCGAGTGAACACGGCCGGAGTCGCGACGAGCCGGCTGTACCAGATCGGACCGACGTCGGTCGGGGCGTAGACGACGTGACCGAGCCGACCCATGAAGTGAATTGGCGACCAGCTGCGCAGCCACACCACCTCGGGTCGGCGGATGATCATCTCGACCGACTCCGCTCCCCGCTCGTGCATCAGCACGGAGGACTCGAACGCGCTCTGTCCGGAGCCGACCACGGCCACGCGCTTGCCGGCGAAGACCGAGAGATCATCGTGGCTTGACGTGTGTGAGACGAGCTCGCGCGGCAAATGTTCGAAGCCCGAGGGCCGGTTCTCGAACGGCGCGATGCCGCACGCAACGACGACGCGACGCGCCTTGACCGACTCGCCATCGCCCAGCGCCAGCGCAAAGCCGCCGTTGCTGCGCGTGACCTCCGTGACCCGCCGGGTATCGAGATCCGGCACGCCGGTGCGCTGGACCCAGGTGCCGTAATCGACGAACCGCCGCAGCGAAACGGGGTGGCCGAACGGCTCGCCGGTCTCGTTCATGTAGCTCGCAAGCGAGAACGGGCCGACCGGCTCGACCATGTTGGTCGCGCTCATGTTCGAGCGCAGCCTCATGCCCGACGGCATGCTGCGCCAGAACGACATCGGCTCGCCGAAGGTCTGGGCGGCCACGCCCGAGCGGCGTAGGTGTATCGAGGCCGACAGGCCATGCGGCCCCGAACCGATCACCGCTGTATCGAGGTCATGATTCACGATTGCACCCCCTGATTGGCAACGAAGAACGTGCCCTTACTTATCGACTGATTCATGATTTCCATTTCAGAACCCTCGCTTGACCGCGAGGTAGGGAAGCAGCGCGAGCTCCGCCAGCCCCGGGCGGAGGTCGTCGCGGCTGAAGACTGATTCGACGTCAGAGACCCGGAGCGACCGCATGTACGCCCGCCAGCCGAGGCGGTGCCGAGCCAACTCGGTCGCCGCGGTCGGCAGGTCCGTCGACAGCCGGATCCATGACACGCCAGGGCGCGCACGGTTGCACTCCGCGATCGGGAGCCCGACCTGGTCGGCGTACAGCAGATACGGAAAGTCAACTCCGGCTTGTTGCCCAAGGCTGTGATAACCCCAAGTGCGCGCGTTGACGTCCAGCAGCTTCGTCAATCCATCGCGCTCGTCGTACTTGTACTCGAGCTCGACCAACCCGTAATAGCCGATCGAGCGTAGAAAGCGCTCCGAGAGCTCCTCGAGCTCCGGACTCTCCACTGTACGAACAAACGTGCTGGCACGGCCAAATTCCACGGGGTGTTGACGCAATCTCGTCACGACCATGCTCCCGTGCGCCCTCCCGTCCTTGAAGAAGGCGCAGTAGCCAAGCTGTGTCTGCCCATTGCCCGGGATCAATTCCTGCACCACGACCTCGTCAGCGCCGACCAGGTCCGCGGCGGCGCGGAAGCGGAGCACGAGGTCCTCGCGCGAGTCGGCCCGCCACGCCTTGGCCTTGGTGGCGTAGAAGAAATGCTCTTTGATCGCGGGCTTGATCACATAGGGCGGCTCGCCGTCGATCGCCCGCAGCTCCTCCTCGCTCGATGCCCGCCAGCTACGGGGTACCGGGATGCCGAGCTCTTGCGCCCGCTCGTAGGTGTTGCGCTTATCCCAGGCCCACTTGGTCACGGGCCACTCCGGCGTCGGGATCCGGAAGTGCTCGGTCAGCTGCGGTCGATTGCGGGCCAGCGCGGCGACCGTCTCCTCCCGGGTCGGGAACACGACCCAGCCCTCGACGTCGCGTTCACGGGCGAGCGCCAGCAACGCGTCGACGGTCTGGTCATCATCGCTCAGATCGTCGACCTTCAGCCAGGCCGCCGCGTAGCGCGAGTGCCGGCTGATCGAACGCTCGTCGTCGATCACCGCGACATCGATCCCGCGGCGACCGAGGCTCCGCACGATCCCGAGCCCCTGATAGTCGCCACCGACGACGATCGCGCCCGGATGCCCGGACCGGACGACGTGGGGGGCGGCCACCGCGGTCACCGGGGGCCCCCGTAGAGCTGCACCCGCGCCTCGCCGGCGGCCGGTCCGACGACCCGCCAGCCGCTGCCGTCTCGCTCCAGCGATGACGCGGCTCGCCTACGCCACCAGGAGCTCACCTCTCGAGGCAGCGCTTTCCAAGCGGTCTCGTCGGACGCGTAGCGGTCGAGGAATTTCCCGTAAGCGGACAGGATCGTCGCGTCGACGAGATAATCGGGGTGAGTGTCAATCAGCGCCAATCCGCCGCGGGCGCGCAGGAATTCCGTCTTGTTGACCCAGGCCGTCTCGTCGCTCTGGTTGAGGATCACGAACACGGTGTGGTCGAGAGTGAGCGTCATCGGCAGCTCGACCAGCTCGCCGTTGAAGAACGGCAGCCACGTGCAGCAGCCCCCGTTCTGCGGCTCGAACGGATCCGTATCCGGCCAGGAGGAGTCGTAGTCGAAGCCGAGCAGTCGCATCCACTCCCAGTTACGGTGAAGCGACGGCGCCCGAAACCCGACCGCGCCCCAACGGTCACGCGCCTCGCCGATGCCCGGCAGGCGTTCCTGCAAGAGCGCAAACGACTCGAGGTCGCGTCCGTCGTGGTGCATTCCGTGGACCCCGACCTCGAACCCATCGTCAAGCAACGCACGCACTCGCTCGGGCGCGACGTAGTAATCGTCGGCCACCAGATTCCACGAGGAACGCAGCCCCAGTCGCCGCTCGACGTCGATCACGGGATCGAGCGCCTCGAGGCCCTTGTCCTTCTCGACATCATGCGTGAGCACGAGGGTCCACTCATAACCGTTAGGCCAGGGCGCGATGTGCGGTACCGGCTCGCGGGCAACCTCGTCGAGCATCTCGAACATCAGATCGAAGAAATCGTGGAGCCCGGGCTCGACCGGCCAACGGGGGAAGGTGCAGCGGGCCTGGCGGCGAGCGAACCGGCGCCGCAACCAGATCTGCAGACGCCTTGGAAGCACTGGTCGGAGGCGGTAGTAGATGACCATCATCAGATGCCGGAGCCGGCGGCCTCGCGCTTTCGGGCCGATTTGCGTGTACCGCTCGCTCCAGTAGTTGACCATCACCTCGTCGGGGTCAAAGGGGAGAAAGATGCTTCCGTCGTCGCAGCGGTAGATCGCAGCGGCTGCCGTACCGTCCTCGTCAGCCAACAGTCTTGCGGGGCGCCAACCGCGACCGTGCTCGCTGAGCAAGGAGGACACGAGCTGATCTCCGGCGACATCGGCGAAGATCGGAACCTCCGGCTGTGAGGCGCTCCCTTCTATCTTCAGCGCCGTCGCATCGCCGCCCGAGTGTGCGATCCAGAACAGGCTCGGACCGTCGGAACACGCCCGCAGCTGCTCGAGACCGCCATCGGACAGCCCAGGATCGACCTCATACGGGACCCGGAAGTAGTCGAGAAACGCCGACGGCTTGGAAGCCAGGAACAGCGCCCCGGTCCCGGCCGAGTCCAGATCCATGCTCAGCTCGCGACTATTTACGGCCATCATCGCTCTGCCGCAACCCCGCGTACGCGGCCAGCAGCGCTTGCTCGGATCGTTCCCAGGTCAGGTCCCGCGCCCGCTCTCGTGCCCGGTGCGCCAGGTCAGTCCGCAACTCAGCGTCGCCGGCGAGCTGAGCGATCGCGTCCGCAAACGCCTCCGCATCACCCGGCGCGACGAACACCGCGGCGTCGCCGGCGCTCCGCCGCGTCTCCAACAGGTCATACGAGACGACCGGCTTGCCGAGCGCCAGATACTCCGTCACCTTGATCATCGTCGAGCGCTCGTTGAGCACCGTGCTCGGCGACGGATCGAGGCACACGTCGGCCTCCTGCAACAGCTCGGGCACCCGAGCGCCATCCACCCAGCCGGTGACGGTGACGCTCTCGCTGACCCCGCACCTCGCGACTGCAGCCTCAAAGTCCTGACGGGCATCGCCGTCGCCGATCACCGTCAGCACGGCCTCGACTTCCGGATGGCGGCGATGGAGGCAGGCGAGGATCTCCGCCAGACCATCCACGCCGTCCTGATGGGCGATCGCGCCGAGGTAGGCGAGGCGGATGGGAGCAAGCGTGCCCGGGCGCGTACGCACGGGCAGCCGCGTCCATCTGGCCGGTGGACCGTTGCGAACCACCGTGACGTCCGCACGCCGCATTCGGCCCCGATCCCGGGCGATCTCGGCGTGCGACTCGTTCGCGGCCAGCACATGGGTCGCGACCGCGAACGTCAGCCGCTCGCTCCAGCGAGCGACTCGCTCGAGCAGCCCTGGGCCAAACCGGACCCGAGAGAGCTCGGGGCCGAGATCGTGGTGGTCGAAAATGACCTCGCGACCGGCCGCCCTGAACATCGCACCCGCTGCAAACAGGATGTCCGGCGGGTTGTGCAGGTGCAGCACGGTGCTGCCGCGCAGCAGCCCACGCAGCGCCGCCACGTGCAGCGCGATCGACGCGATCCCGTACTCGAGGGCGATCGGCGCGGCCCCCGAGCGCGTAGGGTTCACGCTGCGGAACCTTCGCACGCGCACGCCGTTGATCGTCTCCCGCGCCGGCTCTCCTTCTTCGCGCGGAGCGATGACCTCGACGAAATGGCCCGCGGCCACGAGCGACTCCGCCTCACGTCGGACGCGCGGGTCCTGCGGGTAGTCGTTGTTCTCGAGCAGCATTGTGATGCGCTCGCGAGGCTCCGCCGGACGCACAGCGAGACGATCGACGGCGCTGCTTGTGGCCCTCGCCGAATCGACGTCGTGTCGCTCGATCGAAGGAGTCGTGTCGACGTTCGTCACGCCTGCGCCACCCTCTTCACCGGCGGTAGTAGCAACACCACTGCTGCGATCCCGAGTAACACGAACACGACAGATGTGGCCTGGATAAAGGAGAACGCGTCATAGAAGAACATCGACGCTGCGAACGATCCGATCGAGCCCGCGAGCGCGACCGGGAGCCACCCCTCGGGGGTCCCGCGTTCGAGCTTGGCGCGCCTCGCGAGCCGTCTGATCGCGCTGCCGAACAGCCACACCCAGGCGATGATGCCGACGAGCCCGGTCTCGAGCAGTGTTCCGAGCCACTCGTCGTCAAGCACTGTCGAGTTGTCGTCCGGGTTGGGCAGGCCGTTGGCGCCGGCGCCCGTGACCCGCGTTCCGTACCCCTCTCCAAACAGAGGATTGTGCTGGGACCAAATATGCAACGACGGCCCCCATCTCGACAGGCGCGAGTTGTCCTGGACCTTGCCTCCTTTCCCGACCAGCACGCTGGATTGCTGCGCGACGATGCCTCCGGCGGGGAAGAAGTTCGCGCGGACGCCGCCGATTGCCCCCGGCGCCACGATATGTATTGCGACCACGGCCGGAAGCAACGCCGGCCAACACCGCAGTGTCTGGCGCGGACGTAGGCATAGGAAGATGACGACGATCACGAGGAGGCTGATGACCCCTGTCCTCGAGCCACCCGCGAAGTCCCCTCCGAGCAGGACCACGGCGACCAGCCACCACGCCTTCTGCCGCCGGCTGACCGCCAGGTAGATCGCGAGCGGCAGCAGCATCGCCATCGTCGCGCTCAGCTCGATCGGATGACCCGCCGACGCCGTCGCACGGATCAACCCTCCCCGGACCTGATTGGCCGCTCCGCTGGCGGTGATCCCCAAGAAGTTGAACCCGGGCAGGAGAAAGTGCAGGGAATTGAAGACGTTGTCGCCGGACCTGCGCTGGTAGATCGCGCCGAGGCCCTCGATGCCGCCGGCGACCACGAGCACCGTCATCACGCGCTCGACCATCGCTCGCGTCCGAACAACGCTGACGACCAGATAGAACAGGAAGATCAGGGTCGCGAACAGCCACATGGCCTTGACGACGTAGGACGACAGCGAGGCAACACGTGCCGGGTTCACGATCTCGGACCCGAGCGTTGCGACCACGAGCGTGATCATCGGCGCATCGAACCCACTCGCGCGCGTCCTCACACGCGGGTCAACGAGGAGTGCGACCACCCATCCGATCAGCACCGCTCCGACGACGAGCCGGTAAGGCTGGATCTGGATCGGCAGATGCGCCGCCAGAAGGTAGCGACCGTCGTTCGGGATCAGGACGATCGAGACCAGTACGAAGGTCAGCACCCACGTCCACTTCTTTGCCAGCCTGACCGCCACCGCGCCCAGAATGACCCCGATCGCGGCCACTGGAGCGTATTTGCTGGTCGCTCCGCCGTGCAAGATGTAGGCGGTCAGCAGCGCTGCCGCCGCCCCGATCACGGCAACGGAGGTCGGGACTCCGCGGGGTTTGACGACTGCAGGCTGCACGTTGACTTCGGGGTCAGCCGCTGCGGGACGACTCGGGGCTGCTGGTCATCAGACCGTCCAGCCAAGCCTGGGATTCATCGTCGTCATCGACGCCGTGGCCCAATGGATCGCGGTGCATCGCCGGGCCCGTCGTCGGAGCACGGTCCTCCGCCTGCGAGCGGAGCGGCTCGCCGACCGCCCGTGCGCCGTTGGCGCGGACCACGTGCTTGACGCGGACCGGGGCCCCATTGGGACTCGACCCCGCATCGGGGACGCGTCCGAGTTTCGCGGCGGTCTTCGGTCGCGAGTTCTCGAGCATGAATGCGATCGCGATCGCCCCGCCGAATATGGCGACGAACACGAGCAACGAGATCGTGGTCGAGCTTCCGCCCGTCATCACCGGCGGGTCACCATTCTGGATCAGCTGCAGCGTCGTCCGGTTGCGCGCGCCGACGCCTGAGGAAATCTGCTGCTGGGTGATGTATTGCTGCAGGACCGTGAATGCCTCGTGGTTCAACTTCACGGCATCCGAGGCCGTCGGCGCGACCGCGCTGAGCGCGACGAACGGAAGAGCGGCTCCGTCGGAGGGATCCGTGACTTCACCGGCGACAACTTTCCCGGGAATGTCGCGGAGGCGGTCCTGGACCGCGTTTGCGTTGGCGAACTGCACGTAGACCGGCGCAAATCCGGACAGCGCCACAGGGTTTCCGGCCGCGGCCGCTACGGGGTTGGTCGCTGCATCCGCGGGGGATGTTGCCCCTCCCTGTCCGTCGGCGGCGCTCGCCGATGTGATCAGGGCCTCGGCAGAGCTCTGCCAGGTCTCCGAGCGGTGCATGTGCGCAACTGCCGCGAGCACGATCGCGAGCAGCAGGCCGCCGAGGACGAGCTTCCAGAAACGTCTCAGAACGGCGAAGAAGAGTTCGATGTCCATCGTTACCGCCTTTCCCTGTGGTGCCCCGTGACGTGGGTCCGCACGACTTCCCTGCTGGCCACGCTCCTGCTTACCGTGTATCGGGTAATCGCCAGCACTTCTTTAATTGCGGGCAGACAGCGGAGGGCGGGTTTGTCTTGTTGCAGCATGGTGCCCAAGGCTAGGTTGCGATCGACGACCCTGCTATGGCCGTCGGAGTGGTTCTGCGGACCCTTAGCTACCCGATGGGCTAGGTCGTCCGGGGTGGTTGAGCGCCTCGACGGGCGATCCCGGGGCAGGGCTGGACGGTCCAGATCCGCGCAGCGGGCCTGACCGGTCCCCAAACGGTGGCCCACTCAGGCCCAGCAGAACTCCAAGTGCCGCCTGGGCCGCGGCTCGCTTCGCCCGTCGCCGTTCACCGGGGCCGATCGCCGTCACGGCTCGGCGCGCGTTGAACAGCACCAGCGCTGCGGTTGACAGGCCCCGGCTCGCCGTGCCACTTCGCTTGAACAGATACTGCCGGCGGGCGTACGCCTCCTGGGCGGCGAGCCGCGGGCTGAGCCCGTTCTTGCCGAAATCGTGGAAGATCGTCATCTCGGGCAGATAACGAACCTCCCAGCCGCTTTCCTTCATGGCCGCGCAGAGGTCCGTCTCCTCGCTGAACAGGAAGAAGCGCTCGTCCATCAGCCCGGCCTCCTCCACCGCTGCGCGGCGGGCGAGCATGAACGAGCCGCTGACCCAATCGCACAGCGACTCGCGCTCATAGCGCGCCGGGTCTAGGTCGCGCTCGCCCATCCACGAGGCGCGGATCGGGAAGCGTCCGGATCCGAGCGCTTCGAACAGACTCCGCGACGGCGTCGGGAACCTACGAATCGTCGGGTACACGTCGCCGTCCTCGGTCAGCTGACGACAGCCCGTCAGGCCGCATCGCGTTCGTGCCGCCATCTCGGCCAGCAAGTCCGCAAACGTCCCGGCACGAATCTCCACGTCCGGGTTGACAAACAGCACGTAGGGCGAGCCGGTGGCCTCGAACCCTCTGTTGTTGCCGTGCGCGAACCCCAGGTTCTCGTTGCGCAGCACACGCGCCTGCGGAAAGTGCGTCTCCACATACTCGGGCGACCCGTCGGTCGAATCGTTGTCGACGACCACGACATCGAGCTCGACGTCGCCCGCATGGGCGTAGATCGACCCCAGGCACGGACCCAGATATGACGCGCTGTTGAACGAGACGACTATGACGTCGAGGTCGGCCATCGCCAGTCGCTGGTCACCTTTGCGTCTGCGGCAGCTCGGGGCCCGCCAGGGCACCGGATCGCCGACGACGCACTCGGCCGACGGCGTGGGTCATCGAGACGGTCCGCCGCCAGAGCTCGTGCCGCGCAAAGGAGCGGAACGCCGGATCGTCCACGCGCTCGGTGTTGCCGAGCGCGCCTCGCACATACCCGAACAGGAAAGCGAATCCCGACAGAACGCGGGGGCGCGCACGCGCGAGCTTGACCGACCGTCCGATCACCCAGTACCAGGGGAAATGGGTGATGTACGCGACCAGGCCGTGGCGTGCGCGGCCCCGCAGGACGCCGTCGCTCGAACCCACAGGCCGCAGGTGCTCGCCGACCGGGGCCGGCAGCGACACGGTGGTGAACCCCCGCATGCGCGCGTAGATCTCGTCGATCGCGTCCCATCCGAGCTGCTCGCGCATCCCACCGATCGCCTCGAAGCATCCGCGCCGATAGAGCTTCAGCGCGCCGTGCACGTGACGACTTGCGATCGGCAGGATCCGGCTCGAGTCACTCACCCGCTCGCTGAGCTGACCGCAGACGATGCCGACCTCCGGGTTGCGTTCCAGATGCGCCAGACACGTCTCGTAATAGTCAGGTGGGAGCGCTACATCGCCGTCGAGCTTGGCGACGTAGTCAAATGCTTCCGCGCCGCCCGCGGCGCGCAGGCCGTAATTGAACGACTCCGCCTCGAGCGCCTGGGCCAGCCGGTCGGCCGTCCGGATCACCGGCCGCTCGAACTCGAGCACACGCACGTAGTCGAGTCCTTCGGTGGCGGCCCGGACGAGTGCCAGCGTGTCGTCCGTCGATTGATCGTCGACGATCACCCAGAGGTCAGGGGGTCGCAGCTGCGATCGCATGCCGGCCACGACGCGCTCGACGTTTGACGCCTCGTTGTGCATCGGCGAGATGACACACAGTCGTGCGATCGGCGCCCGCGCGTCGGCGCCCGTCGGCGTCATCCGAGCTGCGGGACGAGATCGACGTCGTCGCGAGGCTGCGCGACGGCGCGAGGAATGTAGGTCCTCAACCAGCTCTCGAGCATCAGCACAGCGGTCAGGAGCTGGCCGTTTGAGAAGTCGGTTCCGTCTCGGTGAGCGACCCCGAGGCGCTGAACGACCTTCGGGTCGAGGAACTCCCCACAGCGCAGATCGGAACCGAGCAGGAGCTCGGGGACGGTCCGGCGGAGCTGTTCCTGCAGCCAGCTCTGGGTCGAGCCCCGGAAGAATCCGAGCTTGCGCTTGTTGATGATCCGGTCCGGGACGATGTCCGACGAAGCCCGCTTGAGCAGGTACTTGGTCTGGAGCCGGTGCACCTTGAGATCGGTCGGGATCCGTGCGCAGTACTCGACGACGCGATGGTCAAGGAATGGCACACGCACCTCGAGCGAATGGGCCATCGACGCCCGGTCGAAGTAGTGCAGCAGCATGTCGGGCAGCGCGAGCTGGGCATCGAGGTGCAGCGTCGCGGCCAGCGGG
>DATNKY010000726.1:0-4102 GCA_035603155.1 Solirubrobacteraceae bacterium | reverse complement strand
TATCAGGAGTGTTGCGGCGAGGCCGAGCATCGCGAGCGCGAAGCCGGCGGCGGCGCCGATGCCCGCGTCGCCCCAGTCAAACCCGCCGGGGGACGTTGTCACTGCGACGATGCCTGGGGTCGCGGCGGTTTTGTATGCGTTGGTCTCGGCATTGCTGTACGCGTGTCCGTTCGGTGGCGTGTATGCGGCCGCTTGCCGTCCTGCTTGTTCGGACCGGACGAGTTGCGCGGTGTTGATTGTTGGCAGGATCGGCGGGATGGGGGCGGTGCTTGGGGTTGGGGTATCCCTGTACCCGTATCCGGCGCCGGCGGCTGTTGCCGACTGTGCCCTTGCGTGATGAGCAAGAGCCGTGCCGGTCGCCGGTGGCTGTTGGACCATCGACCCGGTGGAGTCGTAGTTGAACGTCCTGGCTGAGGCCGGCGCAGCGACCGCGGCGAGCGCGAGCGCGAGGATTGCGGCGGCGATGCGGCTGCTTCGTGGGTGGGTCATTTGAGTGCCTCCTGTTGGTCTGAAACGAGTCTGGGTTGGGAGTGCGAGCGCCGGCTGGCATCACCGGCAGCTTGGTGCTGGGGTGGTCTGCCGTGCTCGCGGTTTGCCGTGCCTGGCGTCGGTCCGTCTCCTCGTGATCGCGAGGCCGCCGCCGATCGCGAGCGTCGATAGTCCGAGCGCGCCGGCGGCGCCTATGCCGGCGTTGGCCCAGTCAAAGCCGCCGGGGGCGGAGACCCGGACGATCTGTACCGCGGGCCGGGGATGGTGAGGTTCTAGGCGGCGGGGGTGAGCTCTTGCCCTGCCGAGGCTGCCGCTGGGACGGTGGCGTCGAGCACTAGCGCCAGGTGCAGCATCGTCTTGGCCTTGTGATGGTTTACGCCCATTGCGAGCGCCGATCAGGGCGATGGCCACGCCGCCGGTGCCGATCCAGCCGTAGCCGAGGTCGGAGATCCCACCCCCGGCCGCTCGGTGCGACGCCCTGGACGGCCGGCGGGGTGATCTCGACCGGGACGAGCGAGCCGTGCGCATCGGTGTTGAACGGCATCGCGCCGGCCGGCGCGGCGATCCCGAGCGACATTGCCGCGGTTAGCAGCGCGGTGGTGCGCTTGGTGGTCTTGAGCATGGCGTCCTTTTGTTGTGTTTGTGGTTTTGGGTTACGCATGGAGATTGGGGTCGAGCAACCGCAGCGTGGGCTTCATTGCTTCTCGTTGGACGATGAGATCGCCTCGACGACGCGGATTGGGTCCAACCCGGCGCGCTGCCCGGCGAGCGAGGCCTCACGGTCCGACGGCGCGTCGAAGACGAAGAAACAGATCTCGTCCTCGGGAACATGGATCGAGCGCTTGAAGCAGACGCGCGTGCCCGCGCTAGTCAGCTCCCGCGCTGCGGAGCGAGCGCGCCGCTCGCGGGCGGCGCGCTCTGCAGTTTGGCCGCGAGGGAGATACGTCTCTAGGAGGTAGCTCGGCATGCACTCGACGCTACGCGGCGGTCGCCGAGTTGGAAACGTCAGAACGTCTGATGTTTGATCGGCCTACGTCAGGTCGTCGGCGTCAACCCGGTGGGCGAGTTCGGTGCGCGAGCGGACGCCGAGCTTCGCGTAGATGTGGGTCAGGTGGCTGGCCACGGTTCGCTCAGCGAGGAACAGCGCCGCGGCGACTTCCCGGTTCGTTTGGCCTCGGGCGACGAGTGTGGCGACGCGGCGTTCCGCCGCCGTGAGCTCGGCCGTGCGCTGACGCCCGCCGACCCGGCCGAGCTCGCCGCTGGCCATCGCGGCCCAGCCCGCGGCGCCGATCGCCTCGAAAGCGACCACGGCTGCTGCGATTGCCTCCCGAGCCGGGCGCTTCTGGCGGTCGCGACGCCTGGTGATGCCGAGCGCCAGCAGCGCCCGGGCCTGGCCGAACGGGTCGCCGACCGACTCGTGCTCGTCGACCGCCCGCGACAGCAGCGCCAGGGCGTGATCGACGTCTCCGTCGGCCGCTGCGAGGAGACCACGGCTCCGTGTCACGTGCGCGAGGACCCAGTCGCGCGCAACGCGTTTCGCGTCTGCCTCCCAGACGTCGAGGATCCGGGCGGCGTCCGCGATCCGGCCGAGCTCGAGCATGAGCTCGGCATGGTCGGAGGTCCACCAGCGGACGCTCGGCTCGCCCCACCCAAGCGCCGCGGCCTGCCGGTCCGCTTTTTCGAATCGCCGCGCGGCCGTGGACGGGTCTCCGCCCCCGAGCGCGACGAGCGCGAGCACGGCCATATGCTGCGGCGGGTGAAATCCGAGCTGATCCTCAGCCAGCTCCAGAGCCCGCTCAGAATGCGCACGGGCGAGCTCAAACTGGCCGCGGTGGACGGCGATCACTGCGACCGGAAGGTGGTCCTGCGGCAGCTCGAGGCCGTACTGGATTGAGATGCTTTGCGCACCGGCGGCGTGGTCGGCTGCGAGCTCCCAGCGCCCAGCCCAGAACTCGACCCACGCGAGACCCCATAACGCGCGGGCGCTTCGGAGCTCGTCGCGCTCCAGCCAATCGCGGTGCTCGCGCTCCAGCAGGGCACGGGCCTCGTCCCTGCCCGACGACGGTGCGAGCGTGTTCACGATCGCCTGCGTTGCTTCCTGCACCAGCCGCTCCCCTCCGAGCGCCCCCGGGAGATGCTGGACCAACAAGGGTAAGTCCTCCGGCGCCTTTGCCTCTCCAGCGAACCAGTCGAGGATCGTCTGCACGGCTCGAGCTTGCGCTCGGAGCACGTCATCGCCGAGCTCGTCAGCGAGATCGAGCGCCGCACGAGCGTGGTCAAACCCTCTCTTGAAGCGCGTCGCCCACGCGAGACGACAATGGATGGCGGATTGAAGCGCCGGGTGCGACGCCGCGTCAGGCAGCGCTTGCTGCAACAGCGCTGCCGCACGGTCAATGCCCTCAAGCTCGGCGAGCAGGACGCGCGCCTCGACCCGCCAGGAACCAGTCCCGGTCTCAGCCAGCAGTTCCGCGGCGATCGTCCGCGCGCGCGTCCACTCACCGGCTGCCTGATGCGCCCGGGCCGCAACGAGCGCACGACGGCGGACCTCGTCGCAGGCGTCCATCGGCGTCAGCCGGACGGCGTGCTCCGCCAACTCGGCTGCGACCGCCGGGGCGCCGCGAGCGATCGCGAGTTGTGCGCTGTGATCAAGCACGCCAGCAACATCCCGGTCGGGCGACTCTTTCGATAGCGCAAGGTGCCGCGCATGCACCAGCGGGTCCTCGATGATCGCCGCGATCTGCCCATGCACTCTCCGACGTCTGTCGCCGAGGTCTCGATACAACACGGACGACAGCAACGGGTGGGTGAAGCGGACCGTCCCATCGCGGCGCTCGATCACGTGCGCTTCGACACCCGGACCGAGCACGTCCGCGCCAACCCCCGCCCGCTCCAGAAGCGACTCGGAGGTCGTGCCGATCGCCGCTGCTAGGGCGAGCGCCTGACGCGTTGAGGCTGGAAGCCCGGCGATCCTCGCGCGCAGCAGCTCATCGAGCGTCTCAGGGACCGGAAACGGCTCGAGCGGATGAACATTCGCATCCAGAACGCGAGCCAGCTCCAGCGCGAAGAACGGATTCCCGCCAGACCGCTCGTGAATCCGAAGCAGCGTCTGGCGCGCGAACGGCCTCCCGAGCCGGTCGCGCAGGAACTGGTGCACAGCACCGACGCTCAGCGGCCCCACAGCCAGTCGTCGGACGCGCTCCGAACCTAGCGCCCCGTCAAGCCAAGACGGCTGCGAGCCGGCGGGGAGCCGCCGCGAGAGCAGCACAACAACGTCGCATGCGTCCAGCCGTCGCATAGCAAACGCAAGCGCGCTCGATGAGGCCGCGTCGAGCCACTGGACGTCGTCAACCGCGATCAGCACCCGTCCGCGGTCGCTCAGGAGCTGAAGCACGTCCCTCACCGCGACAGCCAGCGCCCGGTCATCGACCGGACCGCTCGACGCATCGTCTCGCAGCAGCGCGACCTCCATCGCCCGTCGCCTTGCCATCGACAAGGCCGGCAGGACATCGTCGATCACGTCCTCGAGCAGATCGCCGAGCCCGGCGTGGGCGAGTCCGCGTTCGGCCTCCGCCGGTCGAGACGAGAGAACGAGTACTCCCGCAGCGCGGGCGCG
>DATNKY010000037.1:0-14940 GCA_035603155.1 Solirubrobacteraceae bacterium | reverse complement strand
ATCGTGGCGCCGACCAGGGCCGTCCGCTCCTGATCATCGAGCCCCGCGTAGGCCGCGATCCGCAGAACGGAGTGGAGCGCGGCAACCGGCCGGCCGTAGGGCACGTCGGACGCGAACACGACCCGCTCCGCTGGAACGCGCGCGTACAGCTCGAGCAGATCGAATACCGAGAAGGTCGACGTGTCGTAGAAGACGCTCGGGTGATCGCGCAGCCGAGAGGCGAGCATCCCCTGATCCGCGATAGCCGCGTGCGCGAGCACGAGCGCGACGTCTGGGTAGCGCAGCGCTAGGTCGGCGAGCGAGTCCATCGGCGGCATCCCGCGCCCGGCATGAATGAGGATAGGAACCTTCGCCTCCTGCGCGACCTTCCAGATCGAGTCGGCCGCCGGATGCGCGAAGGTGAACGCCTGCGCTCGCGGGTGCAGCTTGATACCGCGCGCGCCAAGCGCAAGGCAACGTTCGGCCTCGGCGGCCGGGTTGTCGGCGGGGTCCAGGCGGCAGTAGGGATACAGCCTCCCATCGGACTCCCTGGCCCACTGCAGAACGCGATCATTCGGAAGCCGGTAAGCCGGATCGCGCTCGGGGTCGTGAAACGGGAACGTGCAGGCGCGGGCGGTCGGCCCGACCTGATCGAGGAACGCCAAGAGGGCAGGAGCATCGAGGGACTGTCCATCCTCGTCGGAGCCGAGATGGGTGTGCGCGTCGACGACCATCGCGCCCTCGGGCAGCAGCTCGTCCACCTCGGCGACGACCGTCTCATATGCCGAAGCGGGATCCACGCGTGCATCCTCGCAGGTCGTAATCGCTTGTCGCGTCGCCGAGGCACGCGGAGGTTTACAGTGTCCGGCATGGCCGACGGCGACGGAACCGCAACGCCCGACATCGCGGTTTGGAGCGACTACATATGACCTTTCTGCTATGTCGGCCTCGAGCGGGCGGCATGGCTTGAGCGCCAGTTCGGCGCGCAGATCGAGTGGCGGCCATTCGACCTGCACCCCGAGTACCCGCCCGAGGGAATCCCGCGCGAGGAGCTCGAGCGCCGCTACGGCGCCGGTATGGCCGATCAGCGAAACGAGATGTTCGACCGGGCCGGGCTTCCACACACCGATTCACTCGAGAAGGTGCCCAACTCGCGCGGAGCCCTGATGCTCGGCGAGCTCGCTCGCGACCGCGGCGTGTTCGACCAGCTGCACCCGCGGCTGTTCGATGCCTACTGGGCACGTGGACGTGATATCGGCGACGAGCAGGTCCTGATCGAGGAGGGCACCGCCGTCGGACTCGACGCCGCCGAGATCGCCGAGATCCTCCACGATCAGCGCTACCTCGAGCGGATCGAGACCGAAACTCGCAGCGCGATGCAGGTCGGGGTCACCGGTGTACCGGCGTGGGTGATCGATCGGCGGCTGCTCGTGCCTGGAGCTCAGCCCCACGAGGTGTTCGCGAGCGCTCTCGAGCAGGTCGGCCACAGCCCGGTCGGCGGCGAATAGCGCCGGCCCAACCGCCTGGTGATGGCTGCGCCGGGTGACAACGCCGGCACCGAGCCGGGGGCGGAGCCCGGACTGTGGCCGCTGATCCGCCGCCACAAGCGGGCCGCGGCGACGGCGCTGACAATCGTCGTGCTGGCGATCGCGCTGACCGTGGTCCCCGGACTCGTCGACTCGAGCAGCGGCCCGCTCAGGGACTCGACCACCTGTACGCAATGGTCGGCGGCGAGCGCAGCCCAGAAGGCCGCCTACGTTCAGCTCTACCTCGACGAGTACGGCACGTTCTCCGGCGCGGGCTCTACCAGCGCGGCCGTGCGCGCCAGGATCGAACACGGCTGTATCCGAGCCGTGTTCCTCGGCGAGGGTGACAACCTGTCGGTGCTCGCCGCGGTCCGATGAACGGGGACCGCCGGCCGGTCGCTCAGCGGCTTCGCTACAGACCGGCCGCTTGCGCCAGCGCCTCGACCTGGGCCAGATCGGCGGACGCCGGGAAGCAGATCACCTCATCGGCACCGGCCTGCTCGAACCGTGTCAGGTACTGCTTGACCGTGCCGGTGTCCTTGGCAGCGGCCTGCACGACCGACTGCGCGTACTCGCCGAGGAACGAGTAGTAGTTGCCCAGACTCTGTTGAGCCATCTGCTCGGCCCCGTCGCCAAGCGCGAAGTACATCAGCGCCACCGTCCGCGGCTTGCCCTCGCGGCCGGCCGCGCTCCATCGCTGCTCGAGCTTGAGCTTGCCTTCCGAGACCGCGTCCGGCGTTCCGCCGCCAAGCGCCCAGCCGTCGGCGTACTTCGCCGCCCGCTCGAAGTTCCGATCGGCCTGTCCTCCGATCAACAGCGAAGGCCGCCTGCCATTGGCGGGCGCAGGACCGACCGAGTCACCGGCCCACAGCTCTGTCAGCTCCTCGAGGGCACGATCGAAGGCGGCGCCGCGGGTGTGAAACTCGACCCCGGACACCTCGTAGTCGTCCGGTCGGCCGCCGACCGCGAGACCGAGTACCAGGCGTCCGCCCGAGATGCTGTCCACCGTCGCGGCCTGCTTGGCGAACAGGGCGGTGTTCGATCGCAGCGGTTCGATCAGGATGTCGGTCACGAGACGCACCCGCTCGGTGACGGCGGCGGCGGCCGCCAGGCAGATCAGCGACTCGTAGTTGGGATAGACGATCCGGTCGAGCGTGCCCAGAGAGGCGAACCCAGCATCCTCGGCGCGCCGCGCCCAATCGACGATGCCTCGGCGGTCGACACCGACGATTGTGTTGGGTAGACCGATTCCGATGTCCATGTCGCTCCTTGGTCCGTTGATTGCAGGCAGTCGTCTCCGGCACGGTGGCCGCGGCATCCGATCGTAGACCGCGAGTGGCGTCGGACGACGCTGGCGCAGGCAGCATGAGTGGCCCCAGGCGGGCGGCGTGCGTGTAACGAAATAGGCCGGGTTTGCCACCGGGCTTGCGCGGCGCGGACGGAGGATCTAGGTTTGCCGACCAGCGGCCGGATCTCGACTAGCCGGGGGTGTGACGTGCGGGTTGGCCTTGCAGGCGTTGAAACCGAATATGAAGTGACCGGGGACGGCAGCCCGGTCGTGCTGCTGCATGGGTTCCCCGACACCGGGCGGCTTTGGCGCCATCAGGTGCCGGCGCTGGCCGAGGCCGGCTTTCGGGTGATCGTCCCGGATCTCCGCGGATACGGCCGCTCGGACAAGCCGTCGGACGTGCAGGCGTACTCGCTCCCGGCACTGGCAGGCGATGTGCTGGCCGTGATGAACGACGCAGGAGCGCAGCGAGCCCACATCGTCGGACATGACTGGGGCGCGGCACTGGCCTGGGGCCTCGCCGCGCTTGCCGGGCAGAGCGTCGACCATCTCGTGGTGATGTCAGTCGGTCATCCGGCGACGATGAGAGCGGGCGGGTTCGAGCAATACGAGAAGTCGTGGTACATGCTGCTGTTTCAGTTCGCCGGGGTCGCCGAGGAGTGGCTCTCCAAGGACGGGTGGGCGAACTTCCGTGCCTGGAGTCGCCACCCTGATGCTGACGCGGTGATCGAGGAGCTCGAGTCAAATGGTTCGCTGACGCCGGCGTTGAACTATTACCGGGCCAACCTGCCGCCCGAGTCGTGGTTGCACCCCGGGCGGGAACTGCCCGCGGTCAACGCGCCGACGATGGGCATCTGGAGCTCGGGAGACATCGCGCTCACCGAACGGCAGATGACCAACTCGGCGGCGGGCGTGACGGGTGAGTGGCGCTATGAGCGGATCGACGGGCCGGGCCACTGGATGCAGCTCGAGGCGCCCGATGCGGTGAACCGGCTGCTGGTCGACTTCCTGCCCGCCTGATCGCCCTTGGCGGGCTGGCAAGGTGGGGTAGCATCGATCCAGCGACAACGCCACGTCGAACTTACCGGGGGGTGATGCAGGTGGCGAGAATCATCGTGTTGGGTGCCGGCGTATGCGGCCTGACAACCGGAATCCTTCTGCGCCGAGACGGGCATGACGTGACCGTGCTCGAGCGCGACGTCGAGGCCGTGCCGGACTCGATCGAGGATGCGGTCGAGCGCTGGTCGCGCGAGGGGGTGTCCCAATTTCGTCAGGCGCATCTGCTCACGCCGCGCGGTCGCGAGGTTCTCGAGGAAGCGCTCCCCGACGTCCTCGCCGGAGTCAGAGCCGCGGGTGGCCAGCCACTTGACCTGCTCGCTCTGATGCCCCCGTGGATCGGCGAGCGCGAACCGCGTGACGACGATCACCGCTTCGAGACGGTCGCCGTGCGGCGTCCGGTCCTCGAGCAGGTGCTCAGTCGAGTAGCCGCAGACGAGCCGGGGCTCGAGGTGCGCCGCGGCGTGTCCGTGCGCGAGCCGGTCGTGCGCTCGCATGACGGCACGCCGCACGTGACCGGCGTCCGGAGCGATTCGGGCGAGGAGCTCGAAGCCGACCTCGTGGTGGACGCGATGGGGCGGCGCTCGCAACTCCCGCGGTGGCTCGAGCAGGCCGGAGCGATGCCGATCCACGAGCAGTCCGAGGACGCAGGATTCATCTACTACACGCGCTTCTTCCAGGACGCAGGCGCCGGAATGCCGGCCTTCCGCGGCCCGGTGCTCACCCCGATCGGGTCGTTTTCACTGCTCACGATTCCCGCCGACAACGGCACCTGGTCGGTCACGGTCTACATCTCCTCCGGGGACAGGCCGCTGAAGCGACTACGCCACGTCGGAGCTTGGGAGGCACTCCTCGGCGCGTGTCCGCTACACGCGCAATGGCTTGAGGGCGAGCCGATCACCGACGTCCTTGCGATGGGCGGAGTGGTCGACCGCTACCGGCGTCTGATCGTCGACGGCCAGCCGGTCGCGACCGGGATCGTGCCGGTCGGCGACTCCTGGGCGTGCTCGAATCCGTCCCTAGGCCGTGGCATGACCCTTGGCCTGCTGCATGTGCAACTGTTGCGCGAGGCAATCGGCGAGCATCTCGACGAGCCCCGTCAGCTCGTCGAGGCGTTCGACGTCGCGACCGAGGCCGAAGTGACGCCCTGGTATCGCGAGACCGTCGAGGAGGATCGTGGCCGGGTCCGGGAGCTCGCGGCATCTCGGGAGGGCCGCGGGCCAGAACCTGACAGCGGCGAGGACGCGTCGTTGCGCAGAGCGCTGCTTGCCGCGGTCGGTCGCGACCCCGAGGTGTTGCGCGCGTTCATCGCTTCGCGCTGCTGCTTGACGACGGTGTCGGAAACGCTCGCCGATCGCGCGTTCGCGGAGCGGGTCGTCGAACTCGCTCGCGATGCCGAGGCTCCTGCGCTGGCGGGCCCCAACCGCGAGCAGGTACTCCAGCTGATCGACGGCGTCCCGATCGCCTGACGCTGGAATCGGCTAGGTCCTAGCCGACGAGGTCCCGAGCGTCCGTCGTATCGAACAGATCGACTCCATGGTCGCTCGCGTGGGCGACGAGCAACCGGCTGATGAGACGTGCCAGCGCCTTTCCGTCTGTGGGCGACAGGTGGGCCAGCATCGCCGAGACGTCGCCCTCGAAGCCGGACGAGACCCGAGCGACGAGCTCTCGGCCGGCGTCGGTCAGCGTTACTCGGACCGACCGCCTGTCGGTGCTCGAGGCCTCCCGCTCCACCAGTCCCCTTCGCTGGGCGCGATCCACCAGACCGCTGGTGCTCGACTTGTCGAGTTCGAGCAGCGTCGCCAGCTCGTTGATGCTCGGCCGGCGGTCGCGCAGGATGCCGAGGAGGCGCGTCTGGGTGATCGAAACACCGTGCTCGGCCGCCCTGCGCTCGAGCGTGCCGTGGACGACGAACGAAAGCTGGGCGAGCCCGTCGACGGCGCTCAGCTCTCGCCGGGTCACGCCCGGAGCGGGCGGATCAGCCGGAGAGGGCGGATCACGCGGATCGGGCGATTGCGGCGTCACCCGGGCAAGTCTACTTGACTTAGTACGTGCCACCAACTAAATTTGATACGTGCCGCTGACTAAATCGAGCCGACGACACGCCGCAGACCCGAGGACGACCATGGCGATGATGAATGCAGCGGTGGTGACGTCATTTGACGAGCCGCCGCACTATCAGCGATATCAGGTACCCGAACCGCGGACCGGTGACGAGATCATCGTCGACGTGCTCGCCGTCGGTCTGCACCCGCGGACCCGAACCGGTGCCGCCGGCGCCCATTACACGAGCAGCGGCACGCTGCCGATGATTCCCGGGATCGATGCCGTCGGCCGCCGATCTGACGGCACCCAGATCTACTTCGTCGCCGACGAGGACGCGGGCACAATGGCCGAGAAGGCAGTCGCCGATGTCGGTCGCGCGATCGAACTGCCCGCCGGCGCGCACGCCGCCAAGATCGCTGCCGCGATGAACCCGGCGATGTCGTCGTGGGTCGCGATGCGCCGCCGAGTCCCGATTCGTTCCGGTTTCGGACAGAGCGTCCTCGTCCTCGGCGCGACCGGGAACGCCGGTGCGATGGCCGTGCAGGTCGCCAAGCGGCTCGGCGCGGGACGCGTCGTTGCGGCCGGACGCGATCCCGATCGGCTCGGCGCGCTCACCGATGTCGGCGCCGACGCGCTCGTCCAGCTGACCGACGATGGTGACGCGACCGCGGCGGCGCTCGGCGCCGCGGCGGCCGAGGTCGACATCGTGATCGACTACCTCTGGGGCGAGCCGGCGCTGCTGGCGATGATGGCCTTGCTCACTGAGCGGGCCGACCGCAGCCGCGCGCTCGACTGGATCCAGATCGGCGCCGTCGCCGGCCCGAGTATCGAACTCCCGTCGGTCGCGCTGCGCTCGGCCAACCTGCGCCTCCAGGGCAATGGTCAGGGTGCCGTCTCGACCGAGGCCTATCTCGCCGAGCTCCCCTCACTCGTCGACGAGATCGAAGCCGGCACGATCGGGATTCGCGCGAACACGTTCCCGCTCGCCGACGTCGAGCCGATCTGGGCTCGGCCGGACGTGCCGGGCGAGCGGACCGTGCTCGTGCCGTAGCCCGCGCCACCGCGGACGACGCGATCACCGGACGGCCCGTCACCACCGTGTAGGATCTAGCTGGTGACGCAGGCTGACAGGTTTCAGGGACAGCCGCGGTCCGACGGGTTGACGCTGAGCGAGGTGACCGAGAGGGTGTTGCGGCGCCCACCGGACCCGCAGCCGGCCGACCGCACCGCTGCGCCTGGGGATTTGCGGTTGGTGCAGTCACTGGTCAACAGCTTCCACAACCTCGACACGCGGCGTGACGAGTTCGACTCGCCGGCCGCGCTGGCCGACTGGCTTGTGAGGCGCGAGCTGCTCGACCCGCACGAGCCTCTGACACACGAGGATCTGAGGCGCGTGATCGACGTGCGCGAGGGACTGCGCGCGTTGCTGTACACCAACAACGACGAGCCGGCCGACGATCGCGCAGTCGAGCGGATGAACCGGGCGCTGCGCAGCCCGGGTCTGGCGGTGCAGCTCGACCCCTCGCGGCGGCCCGATTTCAAGTCGGCTCGCCGGGATCTGGACTCGGCGCTGGCGTTGGTCGCGACGATCGTCGCGGTCGCCCAGCTCGACGGTCGCTGGTCGCGGTTGAAGGCCTGCCCCGGTGATCACTGCGGCTGGGTGTTCTACGACAACAGCCGCAACCAGGCCAGCGGCTGGTGCTCGATGCAGATCTGTGGGCAGCGAGCAAAGGCGCGTGCGTACCGGCGGCGCAAAGCGACAGGCACGGTTTGACGCCGGCCAGAGCACGGCCCCGATCGTCGCTGCGGCGGTGGTGTCGGCCGTGGCGCTGGCGGCGTGCGGCGCGGGCTCCAGCTCGAGCTCGACCTCCGAGACGGCACACGCCTACCCGTAGGCCGACGGGAAGTCTCAGCGCCACTCGACTCGACGCACCCGACTCGACCGAGGTGTCCCAGCGAACCAATGGTTCGCTCAAACACCTCGCCCCCGGCCAGAGCGCGAAAGGAGGACACTCGCCGCAGTTCTTTCGAGAGACATCTCTTGACAGATGTGCGTCGAGAGATTACTCTCGACATATGCCTCTCGACGAGACGACACCTACTTCCCCAGAGAGCGAGCAGTCCAGGCTTCGGGAGGTCTCCGACGCGCGCACGATGCGGGCGCTCGCCCACCCGGTGCGCCTCGCGCTGATCGAGACCCTCAACCTCGCCGGACCGCTGACCGCCACGCAGGCCGGGGAGCGGATCGGCGAAAGCCCGACCACCTGCTCATTTCACCTGCGACAACTGGCCAAGTACGGGTTCGTGGAGGAGGCCGGCGGCGGCAGCGGACGATCTCGCCCGTGGCGGCTGAGCACTCGCGGGATGCGGTTCTCAACCGAACACGGCGACCCCGAGACGAATCTGGCGGCGAGCACCCTGGCGGGGATGCTCCGCGACCGTCAGCTGGATCGCTTCCGCAGCTGGGTGGAGAGCAGGGGCAGCTTCCCCCAGGCCTGGCGAGACGTGGCCGAACAGAGCGAATTCGTGATCTGGATGACGACCGACGAGCTCAAGGAGCTCAACGAGGAGCTGATCGAGCTGCTCGTGCCCCGCTTTCGCGACAGGCAGACCGACCCGGCCGCCCGGCCCGATGGTGCGTTGCCGGTCGAGCTGCTGATCCTCTCTTACCCGCTCACAACGTCACCCGGAGGGCAGTCATGAGCTTCTGGCACGAACACTCGCTGGCCGACATCCGCCAAGCCGAACTTCGCCGCCAAGCAGATGCTCGCCATCGCATCTCGCATGGTGGCCCGACAATCGCCTCGGTCCGCACGAGGGTCGGCACCCGGTCGCGGTCCACCCCCGCGCTCCGACAGCGGCTCGGCATCCTCTTGGTCGAGGCCGGCTTGCATCTCATTACCGTCACGGACAGCGGCCGTCCCACGTAGGCACACCGCGTTATGGGGACGCCGCGCCCCGGCCGCCGATCGGCGCCAACTAAAAACCGGCGCCGGACGGGAGCGATGATCGGCCGACGACTTTCGCCGACGCGATCCGAAGGGGATTCATCCGTGCAGGTGAGCGGGTTCGATGAACGTGTCGATCCGGGAGATCAGATCGTCGCGGAGCGTGAGCACGGCCGTATGCACCAGCATGAACTCGTCGAGCGCCGGCTCCCATATCCGCGCGAGCATCGCCAGCTGACCGTTGGCGCGGGTCGGAGTCAGGCGCCATCGCAGCTCGCCGTTGAGCGGGTGGGTCCGCAGTCCGATCAAAACTGCGTCGCGGCCGCGATACCAGGATGGAGTCGGCGGCATCGCGAGGATCGCGTCCTCGGTCAGCATCGCCGCCAGAGCGTCGACGTCGTCCCTCTCCCAAGCGCGGACGTATGCGCTCACGATCTCCTGTAGCCGTGGGTCGCCGAGCGCCCGCAGGGTCGCCTGCTGGCTGCGTTGCGGCAGCCGGCGGTCGACCGCCTGGTGCGCCCGCTGGAGCGCGCTGTAGACCGAGGCCGGTGTTGTCTCGAGTGCGTCCGCGACCTCGGCGCCGGAGAAGCCGAGCACGTCACGGAGGATCAGGACCGCGCGCTGGCGAGGCGGGAGGTGCTGGAGCGCCGCGATGAACGCCAGTTCGACGCTCTCACGTTGCTCGAAGCGGGTCTCCGGCCCGGCGGCGACACCCGACGGGTCGAGCAGCTCGTCGAGGTAGGGCTCGATCCATGTCGACTCCGCCATCGGCGCTTTGAGCGGCACCGACGGGTCGGTCGGGGATCCGCGATCGGCAGGCAGTACACGGGCCCGTCGGCGCTCGAGCGTCCGCAGGCAGGCGTTGGTGGCGATCTTGTACAGCCACGAGCGCAGCGAGCTTCGCCCCGCGAACGCCGACAGGCTTCGCCAGGCTCGCAGCAGCGTCTCCTGCATCGCGTCCTCGGCGTCGTGCGTCGAGCCCAGCATCCGGTAACAGTGAGCCTGCAACAGTCGGCGATGCGGGGCGACGAGTTCCTCGAAGGCTCGCTCGTCCCCCGCGTTCGCCGCGTCGATAAGCCGTTGCTGCTCCGTCACGGTCGCCGTCAGCATAGGTTCCCGCCCCGGTCGGCCGTCACCGTCACGAGACCATCGCCGCGAACTGCCGTTCGGCGTCCTTGGGCGACGATCCGAACTGCGCCCCGAAGGCCGCCGAGAAGGGGTCGGGGAAGATGTCGTCCTCGCCGCCCTCGATTCCATCGAGGATCGCGTTCGCGACGTCGGCCGGTGACGTTTTCTCGAGCGGCATGCTTCGGATCATGTCGGTGTCCACCGGACCGGCGTAGACGCCGAACACCGTCACTCCCCGGCCGGCGAGGATCGCCCGGGCGGCCTGGGTCAGAGAATGGAGCGCCGCTTTCGAAGCGCTGTAGGTCGGCAACAGCGGGACGTTCGTCAGACCCGCTGCCGAGCCGATGTTGACGATCGCTCCGTCATGCCTTGTGAGGGTGCCGGCGAACGCCTGCACCAGCCGCATCGGTCCGAGGTAGTTGACCTCGATCTCTCGGCGGGCCTGCTCGACCACGCCGTCCCCGAGCAGCTCCGATGCCTCGGCGACGCCGGCGTTGTTGACCAGCAGGTCGACGTCGCTCGCGATGCGGGCAACTTCGTCGACCTGCTCGCCGCTCGTCACGTCGAGCCGGAGGGTGTGAACCCGCGCGCCGAAACGCTGGGACAGATTCGCGAGCGCCTCGGGATCCCTCGCGGTGGCGTATACCTTCGCCGCGCCGCGCTCCAGCAAGGCTTCAGTGAGCGCCCGGCCGATCCCCCGGTTCGCGCCCGTGACGAGCGCCACCGCCCCTTCGATCCGGCCTGCCGGATGGCGCTGTACCGCCTCGATCGGCTCGCCGCGGCCGCTCTCGATGAGCCCCTTCGTCGTGTAATCGTCGCCTGTCATCACCGTCTCCATTCGTTGCGAGGTTTTGACCTACGCAAATAGAGATCCGAGGCGGCGCGCGAATCCATCGGTCGCGCACCGACCCCGTCGCGGGTCAGCCCCGATATCTGCCGTGACGGGGACGCGTGACGTCGATGCCGGAGCGGCAACCCGCCCGGCACGCCCGGTAAGGCGCGCCGAGCGGTAGCCCAGGTCAGCTACGAGCGGCCGAGCTGCGGATCGCTCGTCAATTCGGCCCTGGACTCCAAGCGGCCCGCAAGCTGGCAGCCGAAATTGGGGTCACTCAGAGTAGTTAGCGCGATGTCATACCAGCCTCCGGAGCGGCGAGTGTCGACCAGGATCGATTCTGTGCCGCGCAGCGTGAAACGCCGGTCGGGCCCGAACGCGTCGGCGAGATTGACGACGATCGGCGCGCGCTGGCGGCCATCGTCGCTGGCGCTGACGCGAATCAGGAGCTTCCCGGACCCGTCGTCGGTCTGCGTGTCGACCTGCAGCACCGTCGCGGGATCGCCGGCGAAGTGCCGGAAGAACCCATTTGGCCCGTGGAGGCTGAGGTCGTAGGTGCCCGGGTTCGCCAGCTCGACATCGAGCTCGTCGCCGGCGCCGATCGTGTAGCTGAACGGCCCGCCGGTGACCGTCTGCGACCGCGCCTGGATCCCAACCCCGAGCGCGCCGCGGTTCTGGAACCCGAGGTGGAGGTTGTGCCGGCCCGCTTCGAAGTCGACCGCGAGCCGGTAGCCGAGGCGGCGCGATGGCTTCACTCCGGGCTCCTGGTTCGGGACCGATCCGACAGTCGGCGGGGTCGGGTGGAAGTCGGGCTCGACAACTTCGGCCGGCTGGGCCACATTGGGCAGCGGCGGGACGACGTCCGACGCCCGCTCGAAATCGAACGCCGACGTCAGATCCCCACAAACGGCTCGCCGCCACGGAGTGATGTTCGGCTCGTCGATCCCAAATCTCGCCTCGATGAAGCGAATCAGCGATGAGTGGTCAAAGGTCTCAGAGCAGACCCACCCACCCTTGCTCCAGGGCGAGGCCACGATCAACGGCACGCGGACGCCGAGACCGTAGGGACCGACGACCCCGTTCATGCCGCCCGGCGTTCCGGCCACGCCTTCGAACAGCTCGTTGTCGAGTGGCACGGTCGACTGCCCGGCGAGGGTCCCGACGTTCGGATACGGGCCGGGGACGTGGTCGAAGAAGCCGTCGTTCTCGTCGAACGTGATCAGCAGGACCGTCTTTGCCCACACTTCGGGGTCGCTCGTCAGCGCGTCGAGTACCTGGGCCGTGTACCAGGCGCCATAGCCGGCTGGGAACGCTGGATGCTCCGTGTATGCCTGGGGCGCGACGACCCACGACACTCTCGGGAGCTGACCGCTGGTCACGTCGGCCTGGAGGATGTCGAACAGACCGCCGCCGTTCTTGATGTCAGTGCCCGTGACAGCCCTTTCGAACAGCGGGCTTCCGGGCGTGGCATTCTGGTACTGGAGGAAATACAACAGCGAGTTGTCGCCGAAGTTGCCGATGAACGCATCCGAGGTGAAACCCCAGAAATCGGCTGCATCGAGACCGTCGCCGATGTCCTGATAGATCTTCCAGCTGACCCCGGCCGCCTGCAGGCGCTCCGGATAGGTCTGCCAGCTATATCCGAGTTCGTCGTTGGCGATCACTGGCCCGCCACCCTTCCCGTCGTTGCCATCCCAGCCGGTCCACATGTAGTACCGGTTGGGGTCGGTCGGGCCCAACATCGAGCAGTGGTAGGCATCGCAGATCGTGAACGCGTCGGCAAGTGCGTAGTGAAATGACAGGTCCTTGCGTTCCAGGTGTGCCATACACGTGGTGCTCTTAGACGGCAGCCACTGGTCCCAGTTGCCGTTGTTGAACATCTCGTGTGTCCCGTTCCAGCTGTGGTCGAGATCCTCGATGAACGTCAGGGCAAGGTTGTCGCCGGGGACGTCCGGTCGAAACGGCGGTACGACCATGGCACCGTCGGCCTGGAACCAGACCGGCTTGCCGCTGGGAAGCGTCACCGGATGAGGGTCGCCAAAGCCGCGGACTCCGCGCATCGCGCCGAAGTAGTGATCGAACGAGCGGTTCTCCTGCATCAGCACGACGACGTGCTCGACATCCTCGAGCGAATGGGTCCTGCGGTTCGCCGGGATCGCGAGCGCCCGAGCGATGCTGTCAGACAGCATCGTGGCCGCCACGCCGCCACCCGCGACCTGAAGGAACCTACGCCGATTGACGTCCCGCATCAGCATCACCAACCTGATATCCACGAGCAGCGACCCTGCGCGCTGCCCTGCTTTTGAGCAGCCGGGACCGGTCGGCCCGGTAAACGGCGCGATCCTAAGTCGGCGTGGCGGCCGCGTCCACGTCGCTCACGACGTGCTCACATCTCGCTCACAACACGGTTACGGGTGCGTGTAGCGTCGCCGCGGGTCGCGATGCTCGCGAAGGCATCATGTGGCGTTTCGGGTCACCCTCCGTCAGGCTTCTTTCCCGTCGGTTTCCAGCCGTGCCTGACGCCCTCCAGCAGGCGATGCTGACGCTCGGCGTTCTCCTTGGTGGTGTGTCGGGAATAGACCTTTCCGGTCTCCCGATCCACCACTTGGTACCCATCGTCTGTCTTTGTGACGCTGTAGGGCACGCTCCCTCGCTTTCCGGTCGACAGGCCCGATTCCAAGACCAGTAGACCACTTCGGGCCGGCCGCCCCGAGACAGCTGACCCACCTCGCGGTCGTGGCATGGGCCGTGCGGTGTCTTGGCCAGACGTGTCATCCTGCTGCAGATGTTCGTCATGCGAGAGCGATCAGCTCCAGAAGCACGGTTCGCGCGCGGGTCGCTGAGATGGCGGTGAAGGCTTGCTTGAACGGTGGACGTAGCCGCAGCGAGAACCCCGCGGTGCCACAGACCTCGAGCGAGCTGGCCGCCGACGCGATCGCCGTTCGACGCGCGGGGGCATTCGCCGTGCACGTCCACCCGCGCACCGCGGGCGGCGCCCAAACGATGAACGCCGCAGAATGCGACGCCGCGGTCGCGGCGATCCGCGCCGCAGTGCCCGGGATGCCGGTCGGGCTCTCGACTAGCGAGGCGATTGCGCGCGACCCTTTCGCGCGCGCCGACGCGGTGAAGACCTGGCGCCAACCGCCGGACTTCGTCTCGGTGAATTTCTCAGAGCTCGGTTGGGCTGGGATCGTCCGTGCCGCGTTGCACGCCGGCATCGGCGTCGAGGCTGGGCTCTCGACACCGGCTGACGCCGAGGAACTCGCGCGCAGCCCGTTCGCGCATCAGCTCATTCGGGCGCTTGTGGAGGTCGACGACGGCGTCGAGGAAGCACGTGCGGTCGCGCAGCTTATTCCCGACGGTGTGCCGCAGCTGTGGCACGGTTTCGGCCAGCGAACGTGGGAGGTAGTCGCAGCCGGGGCGGCGGCCGGACACGACGTTCGCGTGGGTTTCGAGGACGTGCTGACACTGCCGAGCGGCGATGCCGCCGCCTCCAACGCTGAGCTGGTCTCCGCCGCGGTCGGGCTGATCGTCTGACACGAACACCTCGCTCAGTAAGCGTCGGGCTCGCGTAACACCGACACTCAACGCAGGCGGCGGGCGCTATGCCACCTGACCTGCACTCGCGCTGCCGGGCAGCACTCGCTCGAGTTGGTGGCGCGAGGTGATGTCGAGTTTGGAGAACACCTTGCGCAGGTGGTAGGCGACCGTGTGCTGGCTGATGAACATCCGTGCGCCGATCTCGGCGTTCGAGAGACCATCGCGGGCGAGCCAGGCGATCTCCCGCTCCTGGCCCGTGAGTTCGTCACGCGATTCGACGGTCTGCCTGCGGACCATCTCGCCGGTGGCCAGCATCTCGAGGCGCGCGCGCTCGGCGAACGCCGCGGCTCCCATCGCCATGAACATCTCGTGGGCGGCGCGCAGCGGCCCGCGGGCGTCGACGCCGCGGTCCTCCCGACGAAGCCATTCGCCGTACAGAAGGTGGGCGCGGGCGAGGTCCACGCGCATGCGGGTGCGCCGAAGTCGTTGCACCGCCTCGCAATAGAGGCTCTCCGCGGTCTCGTCGTCGCTGAGCAGGGCACGCGAACGGGCCTCGGTGCCCAGCGCCCAGTCGGTGCCGCTGGCGCGGGTCGACTC
>DATNKY010000797.1:0-5656 GCA_035603155.1 Solirubrobacteraceae bacterium | reverse complement strand
CTCGTGTCCGGCGCCGCGGCGCGCGACGACTACCTCGATCAGCGGATCGGGATAGAGCCGCTGACGCCCGAGTTCACGGTCGAGCATCTGCGAGAGCTCGCCCGCGGCCGTCGCACCCCGGTGAAGTCATTCATCCTCGATCAGCGCCGGATCGCGGGGGTCGGCAACATCTACGCCGACGAGGCTCTGTTCCGGGCAAAGATCCACCCGCTGCGCCCAGTCGGCTCGCTGACGCGGCCGCAGCTCGCCGCGCTCCGCGACGCGATCGAGGAGGCGCTGCTCGCGGGGATCGAGGCCAAGGGCGCGACGATCGACGACTTCCGCCACGTCGATGGTGCGCGTGGCTCGTTCCAGGACCGCTTCCTCGTCCACCGCCGTGAGGGCGAGCCGTGCCCACGGTGCGGGTCGACGATCCGCAAGCTGGTCGTCGGAGGGAGGGGAACGTACGTCTGCGAGCACTGCCAGCGCCGGCCACGCCCCCCGCGGGCGAAGGCGCCACTCCTCACGGGCGGCCCGAAGGCCTCCTAAGCGGCCTGACTGGGCTCCGCCACCAGCTCCGCGAGGCGACCCGAGCGAGCGGCGGCCAGCAGCTGGTCAAAGCCGCCGAGCGGCTCGCCGTCGATCAGGATCTGCGGGAACGTGAACATGCCGGTCAGCTTGACGAGCTTGTCTCGACTGTCCGGATCCCGTGACAGATTGATCACGTCGTAGGTAATTCCACGCTTGTCGAGCAGCATCTTCGCGCCGGCGCAATGGGAGCAATTGTCTGTGGTGTACACGGTGACGGGCTTCATAACTTCACAAAGTATAGGTGGGGCGTCGAGGTAGCTGACGATGACCGGGCCACTGAAGACCGAGGCGATCGTGCTGCGCTCGATCCGTTACGGCGAGGCAGATCGCATCCTGCATCTCTATACCCCGGATCACGGTCGCGTCAGCGCGATCGCGAAGGGGGCGCGACGCGCGCGAAGCCGCTTCGGGGCACGGCTGGAGCCGTTCTTCCACCTCGACGCGGTCCTGCACGAGGGGCGCAGCGAACTGCTGACGGTGACCGCCGTCGACACGATCGCGACTCACGGAGCGCTCCGCGACCACGCGGCGACGCTCGATGCGGCGTCGCGCGCTTGCGACGCGGTGTCGCGCATGTTCGAGACCCCGGACCCGCACCCCGAGGTCTTCCGGCTGCTGGCCAACGAACTCGGGCTGCTCGATGGGGATGCCGCCCAGGCGCGCGCCGCGAACGGCCTCGCGTTCCGCCTCAAGCTGTTGCTCGCGGCCGGGTTCGTGCCGCAGCTGGCGGCGTGCGCGCTGTGCGGTGAGACCGAGCACCTACAGGGCTTCTCGGGCGCCGCGGGCGGCGTCGTGTGCAGCTCGTGCGAGGCGGCCTCATTCCCCCTCGACGAAGGTGCCTACAGGTTCCTCGTCGGGGCGCTGGGCGTCCCGCTGGCGCAGGCGCCGGACGGTTCCGAGCGGGCGCTGCGGCAGGTCGAGCGCGCGATCTCGGAGACCGCCGAGCACCACGCGCACGTGCGGCTGCGGCCGCTGCTGACCAGATAGCGGCCTCGGTTTGTCACAAACGGGCTGGATCGCGCGGCACGGTGTCAGAATCGAGTGCATGAGCGAGCAGGCATTGACCACCCGCTACGAGCACCCGCACGGCCCCGTGGCGGACGCTTTCGAGCAGCGGATGCGAGCGCGCGAGGCCGCCGAGCTGTCGCCACTGGCGACGCGCTCCTACCCGGCTCCCCGCGAGCACGACGAGCCGGTGTGCGGGTTGCGCACTCCGTTTCAGCGCGACCGCGACCGGATCGTCCACTGCAAGGCATTCCGGCGCCTGAAGTACAAGACGCAGGTGTTCGTGGCCCCGAGCGGCGACCACTATCGCACCCGGCTGACCCATACGCTCGAGGTCACGCAGGTGTCGCGCACCGTCGCCCGAGCGCTGGCGCTCAACGAGGACCTGGTCGAGGCGATCGGACTTGGCCATGACCTCGGCCATCCGCCCTTCGGCCACGTCGGGGAGGAGGCGCTCGACAACTGCCTGCGGGAGCGGTTCGCGTCCGGCTTTCGCCACTACGAGCACTCGCTCCGGGTAGTCGAGAAGCTCGAGCGAGACGGCCAGGGTCTGAACCTGAGCGAACAGGTCCGCGACGGGATCGTGACCCATTCGGGGCGCGCCGGGCAGCCGGCGACGCTCGAGGGCAAGATCGTCAGGCTCGTGGACCGCTTCGCCTACATCAACCATGACATCGACGACGCCGTTCGTGCCGGCGTTTTGTCGGCTCGCGACCTGCCGTCAGACGCGATCGAGATCCTCGGCGACAGCGGAGAGCGGCGGATCGACATGCTCGTCCACGATCTCGTCGAGCACTCCGACCCGGCGGGCGACATCGTCCAGGGCGAACGTGTCGGCGCCGCGATGAGCGAACTGCGGTCGTACATGTTCGACCACGTCTACCTGGGGCCGGTCGCGACCCGCGAGCACGCCAAGATCCACGGCGTGATCGCGGTGCTGTTCGACCACTACTGCCTTCACCCAGAGGAGATTCCTCCCTCGATCCCGGACGGCGAGCTCTCCACCCGGGTGACCGATTACGTCGCGGGGATGACCGATCGCTACTGCATCGGGCGGTTTGAGGAACTCAGCGTTCCGGTCGCGTTCGCGCCCGCTGGATGACTCACGCGGCGGACGTCGAGCTAGGGCCGTCAGCGTGAGCCGCTACACCGCTGACTCGCGCGATCGCGTGCTGACCGCGGTCGACATGCTGGCGCTCGTCTCGACCCGCACCGAGCTGCGGCGGGCCGGAGTCAACAGCTACTTCGGTTTGTGCCCGTTTCACGACGAGCGAACCGGCTCGTTCCACGTGCGACCCGACGAGAAGCACTACCACTGCTTCGGCTGTCAGGTCTCCGGTGACCCGTTCGACTTCGTGATGGAGACCGAGGGGCTCGACTTCAAGGGGGCGCTCGAATCGCTGGCCGACCGTTTCGGAGTCAAGCTCGAGACAGAGGACGAGGACCCCGGCGCCGCTGCGCGCCGCGAGCGCCGCGAACGTCTGCACGCCCTGCTGGCACGCGCGGCGACGTACTACTCCCGTTATCTGTGGGAGGCCAGCGAGGCGCAGCCGGCGCGCGCCTACCTGCTCGCGCGCGGACTCGAGGAGCAGACGCTGCGCGAGTTTCGCGTCGGCTACGCGCCGAGCGCGTGGGATCGGATGCTGCGCGCCTCGCGAGCAAGCGGCTACAACGAGGAGGAGCTGCTCGCGGTCGGCCTGGCGCAGCGGTCGCGCAACCGGCCCGGGAGCATCTATGACCGCTTCCGCGAGCGGATCATTTTCCCTGCCGTCGACGCGCGTGGTCGGGTGCACGGATTTGGCGCGCGGGCGATGCGCGACAACCAGCGGCCCAAGTACCTCAATACCTCCGATGGCGAGCTCTACCACAAGCGCGAGGTCCTGTTCGGGATCGATCTGGCTCGCGCCGCCGCCGCCAAGGCCGACCGGATGATCCTCGTCGAGGGCTACACCGACGTGCTCGCGGCGCACCAGGCGGGGCTGCGCAACGCGGTCGGGATCATGGGCACGGCGCTGACCGAGGAGCAGGTGACCCAGCTCGAGAAGATCGCGCACGTGCTCGAGCTGTGCCTCGACGCCGACCGCGCGGGACAGGACGCGATGTTGCGCGCCGCGAGGCTCGCACGCGCGCGCAAGCTCGAGCTGCGGGTCGTCGGGCTGCCGGAGGGGACCGATCCGGCCGAGCTGGTCCAGCGCGAAGGGGGAGAGGCGCTCCGTTCCCTCGTCGAGAACTCGAAGCCGTTCGTCGCCTTCGAGGTCGACCGGATCCTGGCGCGGGCAGACACGCGCAGCGCCGAGGGCCGCGACCACGCGCTCACGGAGCTGCGCCCGGTGCTCGACGAGCTTCCGGACAGCATCCTGCGCGACGAGCTCGTGCGCCGGGTCGCGGGCGCGCTCGAGCTGACCGAGGGGCGCTTGGCAACGTTGCTCTCGGGACGGGGCGGTGGCGCCCCCGAGGGCCGCGCCGTCGACGGCGGTGGTCGCGATGCAAGCCCGATCGTGAGCCCGCAGCCCGACCGCGGACCGCGGCCCGAGCGCATGTTCCTCGCGCTGTGCATCGCGCTCCCGGATCTCGGTGCGCACAAGCTGGCCGCGATCGATCCCGACCGTCTGCTGACGAGCGAGTCACTGCGGCGGGCCGCGCGTCACCTGGCGGCGGGCCACACCGGCTCGCCGCTGACCGACCTGCCCAGCGACGACGAGGAGTTCGCCCGTGTTCTCGGCGCGCTGGTGCAGCTCGCAGGCCGGATCCCAGACCCCAGTCCGGATCGGCTCGAGCACACCCGACTGGTGCTCGAGCGAGATCGCCTCGAGCGGGCGATCATCCGCGCCCGTGGCAACGCCAATGAGGGCGCCGGCACCGCTGAGCTCGCCCGCGAACGCGAGGGAGTTCGTGCCGCGATCAGAGCCGTGGGGTCGCGACTCGAAACCTGAGCGCCCCGTTCCGTCCGCCCCGGATGAGAACATACGTTCGGACAGGGAGATCTAGGTGGACAGGGAATCACTCAGAGTGCTGCTCGCCCAAGGGCTGAGCGTCGAGAAGATCGCGGAGCGATTTGACCGCCATCCGACGACCGTGTCGTACTGGATGCGCCGGCACGGGCTCGCGGCGGTCAACCGGGACAAGTACGCGGCCAAGGGCGGAATCGACCGCGAATGGCTGCAGGCCCTGGTGCAATCCGGAGCGTCGATCGGCGAGATCTCCGCTGAGGTCGGGCGTAGCAAGGGGACCGTGCGCCATTGGCTGGCCCGGTACGGGCTGCGCACTGAGGCTGCCCGCCGCCGAGCATCGCCGGAGGAGACTCGCTCCGCGAAGCAGGAAGGCTTGCTGGAGGTCACAAGAGTGTGCTCCCGCCACGGCGAGACACAATTCCTGCTCGAAGGTCGCGGGTATTACCGCTGTAAGCGGTGCCGCTCGGAACGGGTCGCTCACCGGCGGCGTCAGCTGAAGGAGACCCTCGTGGCCGAGGCCGGAGGTCGTTGCTGCATCTGCGGCTACGACCGGAGTGTCGCAGCACTGCACTTTCACCATCTCGAGCGGGACGCCAAGCGTATGGCCGTGAGCGCCGGTGGGATCGCGCACTCGCTCGATACGCTTCGCGCGGAGGCGGGCAAATGCGTGCTCCTGTGCTCGAACTGCCACGCCGAAGTGGAGAACGGGTTGGCGACGGTGTCGCTACATTAGGTCCCGCCGATCGGGACCAATACACCATAATCCGGGGTAACTCAATTGGCAGAGTATTCGGCTGTTAACCGAAAAGTTGTGGGTTCGAGTCCCACCCCCGGAGCTACGTCGCAGCGCCCAGGCGCAGGGCGGAATCGCGCGCCGATGACGATCGAGGACCTCCAGCGGTGGGAGGAGCACGGCGCGATCTGGCGGGCGCGCGAGCTCAGCGACGAACGGGCCGTCCTCGAGCTGTGCACGTGCTACGGCGAGCCCGTCGACTTGGTCCAGACTCGGGACCCGAAGGTCATCGACTTCGTGCGGCGCCATCGCGCCGGCGGCTGAGCGCCAGCGCCTCGACCAAATCCGCCGCGCGGGCGGCGCCGGCTCCGGCGTCCGCGCCGGTCGCCAGTCCCCG
>DATNKY010000730.1:0-2167 GCA_035603155.1 Solirubrobacteraceae bacterium | reverse complement strand
GGGTAGGACGACGACGAACTCCTCCCAGCCCAGCCGCTGGATCGAGCCCGGCCAACTGGCTGGGAGCGAGCCGACGGCGATGTCGCCGGCGCCGTCGCGGACGGCTTCATCGAGTCCGCTGCGGTGGGGGTACTCGAGCAGGCTGACCTCGATCGCGGGATGCTGTCCCAACCAGTCATGGAGGACGCGCGGCAGGATCCCCGCGGCCGCCGACGTGGCGGCGGCGACCTCGAGCTGCCCGGCGTCAAGCGCCAGCGCCATCCTGGCCGCGCGCCGGGCGCGGTCGGCGTGTCTCAAGGTCGCGCGCGCCTCGCCGAGGAGGCTCTCGCCGGCCGGGGTCAGCCGGACGCCGCGAGGCAGGCGTTCGAGCAGTTGCCCGCCGAGCTCGCGCTCGAGCGCCGCGATCTGCTGCGAGAGCGACGGCTGGGAGACGAACAGGAACTCGCTGGCGGCCGTGAACGAACCCTGCTCGACGACGGCGACGAAGTACTCGAGCTGCCGGAGGTTCATTTTCTATAAGTATCGCCTATGGCGCAGACTGAAAAGGAATATTGCTCTTATGCCTCGGAGCCTTCTACCGTAGTACTCGGATCACAGGGTCAGGGAGAGGGGTCCATACACCACCCGATACGGGAATGCACCAATGAACCAGAACCCTCGTCAGACAGATACAGAGAAGAGTGGCCTGCTCGCGCGTGCACTGGAGCTGGCCAGCGAGCTGTCCGACTCTCGCCCGCGCGAGTCGGAGACCGCCGCGTGGTCGGCCCGCGCCCACCATGTGGGCGATCTGGCCGTGTTGGCCCTCGCGTTCGACGATTAAGACGACCAAACGACCGAAGCCGGCGGCGTGATGGGCCCGGCGGCGGCCGGAGGAAGACGCCAGACGGCCGTCGGGTCACAGTGACTCAGCGGTCGGAGTGCTCGCCGCCGAGCTTTGACTCCAGCTCGTCGATCAGGTCCGAGAGGCGCTTGGGCACGTGGTGCTCGGGCGCGTCGAGCCGCTCGGACAAGTCCGAGACGGCGTCGGAGAAGATCTTCGAGAAGCTGTCGTCGGTCTTGATGTAGCCGAGCTCCTCGTCGGTCGGCCGCTTGCCGCCGGGGGCCTGTGCTGCCTCGCGGGCGCGTCTGCGGACCTGCTCGCGTTCGCGGGCGGCCTTTGCGGCGCGCTCGCGAGCGGCACGATCGGCGGCGAGCTCGCGCTCCATCTCGGCCAGCCGCGCTTCGACGCCGGGATCGGAGGCGGTGGGACGCGAGGTGCGTTCGGAGGTCGAGGGACCGGCGCCGGGCCGCTCGCGCAGCCGCCTGATTCGGGCGTATGCGTCCTGCACGTCCTCAAACCGCCGGGCCGACTCGACCGAGCCGCCGTTGTGGTCAGGGTGGTCTCGCAGAACCGCGTGCCGGTATGCCGCCCGGAGCTCCGCGTCTGAGACGCCGGGGCTGACGCCGAGCGTCTTGTACGGGTCAGGGGCTTGGGCCATCGCTGTGCATAAGGGTAGTCGGCGCGCGTGGCGCCTCGCCCCTTCCGGCGCTCAATCGAAGGCCCGCGTCAGGCCACCGGCCCGGCGCCGCCCGACCCCTGCGCGGGAGGGCTGCCGTTGTCGCCGGGATCGTCGGGTGCCCGGATCCAGTCGACGATCTGGCCGCCCTCGATCAGGAAGTTCGTGCGCGCCGTCTCGCCGACACCGCCGGTGCAGTTGCTGCCGCCCGGACCGGTCCGCCCGGTGAGCTTGAACAGCGCGTTGACGAACCTCCCACGCTGGTCAGCGGAGATGAATTGCGCCCCGCACGGCAGCGTCTCGAGGGCGGCCTCGGCCTGCGTCGTGTTGTGGATCACGATGACCGACAACTCGCCGTTGGCGTCGGGTCCGTTAATCAGCGCGCTGGGGCGCTTGAACATTGCCGCCGCCGCCGCGACGTTGCCGTGCCGCAGCTCGTTGGACCAGGCGGTGATCACCCGAACGTCGACGGCGCTCGCCGGGCGTCCGGTCGGACCGGGCGTCGGGATCGACCTCAGGCCGCCGGGAAGGCCACTGCTCGACGCACGAACCGGCGTATGCGCCGGCTTCGAGTGCGTGCTCGACGAGTGGCTGCCGGAGCCCCCACACGCCGACACGAGCATCGCCGCGGCCGTCAGAAGTGGCACAACAGCGCGGCGAACTCGCGGGGC
>DATNKY010000237.1:0-12716 GCA_035603155.1 Solirubrobacteraceae bacterium | reverse complement strand
CAACGAATCGGCCCACATGCGCTCCGAAGCACGCGAGCACGAGCTCAACTGCTTTGCGGCGTGGCGCCGGATGGACGAGATCCTGACCGCGAACTTCATGGTCTTCGATGAGGCGACCCGCGACGGGCACTACGACCTGTGGATCGGCGACGAGGCGTGGGATGTCGACTACTACCTGCACGAGAACCCGGAGCTCAAGTCGGCCGCGTACGCGTGGCTGACTGACTTCGTCGGCTGGCTGCCGATGCCGGAGGGGGGCGAGCGCGAGGCCGCGCTGACGGCCGACTACAACGCCGAGATGCTCGACCAGATCGCCCGCTACCCGCGCGTGCGCGACCGCGCGATCTTCATCGGAGAACCCGGCGACATCGTCGCGGGGACGTTCGGCCCCGGGCTGCCCGGGATCCGGGACTGGACCGAGCGGCACTTCACGTTCGCCGGCTACGTGACCGGCTTCGATCCCGACGCCGTCGGCGAACGCGCGGCGTTGCGCGAAGAGCTCGGGTACGGCCCCGACGAGCGGGTGTGCGTGGTGACCGTCGGCGGCTCAGGGATCGGCGAGGACCTCCTGCGGCGCGTGATCGCCGCCTACCCCGTCGCCGCGGAGCTCGTACCGGGGCTGCGGATGATCGCCGTCGCCGGTCCGCGGATCGACCCTTCGAACCTGCCCGTCGAGCCCGGAGTCGAGCTGCGGACGTACGTGGATGATCTCTATCGCGACCTCGCGGCGTGCGATCTCGCCATCGTGCAGGGCGGCCTTACGACCGCGATGGAGCTGACCACGAACCGCCGTCCGTTCATCTACTTCCCGCTCAAACGCCACTTCGAGCAGAACCTCCACGTCGCCCACCGGCTGCGGCGCTACCGCGCCGGGCGCCGGATGGAGTTCGACAGCGCGCCTCCCGACGCGATTGCATCCGCGATCGCGCAGGAGATCGGACGCGACGTCGACTACCTGCCGGTTGCCACCGACGGGGCAGCGCGGGCGGCGGCGCTGATCGCGGAGCTCCTGTAGGGCGCCGGCGGGCGGCCGGGGCCGACGGCGTCCGCTAGCGCCACCAGGGGCGGCGGCGGACCTGGGCGAGGTGAGCGGCGGGCTCGACCAGCTCGGACAGGTGGTCGGTCAGGTGGTCGACGTGCTCGCCCAACCAGATCGTCTGGCGTGAATTTGCCGACGCTTCGATGTCGGCGTCGAAGGTTGGCGGCGTAAGCACGGCCACCGGCCGTCCTCGCGGACGTCCGACCTGAGCCGCAAGCTGCTCGAACCAGTCATCGAGCTTCTCGGCGCGGTCTTTTAGAGCCGCCTGCGCCCGGGCGAGCTCGTGGCCGTGGCTGCGCGGGAGTCCCGCGATGGCATGGGCCGTCACACGCAGCCTGAGCGTCCCGCCGACGAGGCGCCAGAGCTCCTCCTTGGGCATGTGCTTCGTTCCCTGCTCGGTCAGCAGGCCGCGCAACGCCTCATCGAGGCGCAGCCCGTCGTCGACCGCCCTCCTCGCGCGGTCCGGGGGTTGCGCGCGCAGACCGCAGACCCATTCGACCGCCTGGGTCAGGTACGTGGCCCCGGACCGGAAAGCGGCGGCGAGATCGTCGCCGACGACGGTGGCCGTCCCGCGCGGCCAGAACAGGCTGCCGACGGCGATGCTCACCGCGCAGCCGATTGCGACGTCCTCGACGCGCACCACGCCGACCTTCCAGCCGACCGGGACCAGCAGGTTGAACAGCACCGCGATCGTGACCGTGAAGGCGGCCTGCCCGATCGCGAACGGGACCGTCCCGGGCGAGTAAGCCGCGATGAACACGGCAATCGGGAGGGCCACCCACAGCGCCCCCGTGCCGGTCCCGATCGCGACCAGCAGCGCGCCGCCGATCACGAAGCCGAGTGCGGTTCCGGTCAGTGCTCGCAGCGCCGTCGATCCGGTCGCCCCGGCGGTCGTCCGGAGTACCGACAGGGTGCCGAACACGACCCAGAAGCCGTGCTGCACCGCGGTCAGGTCCGCGACCAGAACGGCGGCCGCGAGCGCCAGGGCCCCCCGCAGGCTATTGACGAACCAGGCCGAGCGCAGACTCGCGTGGCGGACGGCGACGCCCGCGTACTTCTGGATTCCGGTCAGACGCCGCTCGTTGCCCAGCCCGGGTGACTGGCCCCCGAACCAGCGCGCGCGAGCGTCGGCGACCCATTGCGCGTCGACGCGGCGGCCCGCGAGCAGTGCGTCGGCTCCGATCATCAACACCGTCACCGCGATCGCGCAGGCGTGAAACGAGACCATCGCCTGCTCGCGGAAGTCGGCGCCGTCCGGAGACAGCTCGCGGAGGCGTGCGATGCTGGCCCGGCGGCTGCGGTCTAGGCGATCGAGATCGGGCCGGGCGTCGAGATCGCCCGCCAGGAGCCCGCCGCTGTCGCGCAGGACGGCCGCGGCGGTCGCGAGCAGCTCTCGGTCGGCGGCTGCGGCGTCGCGCAGGTCGCCGCGTTCTGCGGCGCTGTCCACCAGCAGCGATGTGCACCACTCGAACAACTCGACCGCGTTGGCGAGCGCCTGGTCCGTGGCCGCCAGACCGGTGGGTCGATACGGAGTCGCGTTGAAGCTGGCGAGCAGATCGTTTCTGGCGTCGACGCATGCCGCGAGGGTCGCCTCGGTCGCGCTGCCCGACAGGATCGCGTCGATCTCGTCGGCGAGCGCGGACGCGAGCTTGGTCGCCGAAGCGTGCAGCCGATTCGCCGGGCTCGGAGGCGAAAGGGCCAGGACCGCCAAGGTGCCTGTGATCGACGCCAACCACCAGCCCGCCAGCCGATCGGGGATCATCGAGACCGTTCCCACCGAGGCGGCTGGAAGCACGTAGGCCAGCAAGGCGCCGGTCACGCCCGCGGCGGCATTCGGTCCGCCGACGCCGGCGAAGAAAACCGCGAACGCCACCGGCACAGTCGCGATCGCCGCCACCACGGTCGACCGGCTGACGACGGTCCCGATCGCGACCAGCAGCGTCCCGGTCAGTGCCAGCCCCAGATGCGCAGTCAGCTTGTCGCGACGTGTGCCGGAGAAGGTCGTCAGCACGAGCGTCGAAAAGCCCCCGAACGCGGCGAAGATCGCCATCTGCAAGTTGCCGATCACGACATCGGTGAGCGCGAACACGCCCGGGATCACGATCGTCGCGCGAATCGCGCGGATCGCGGCTGCCGGTGACCAGGTCGGCAGCAACGGGGTCGAGCCCGCCTCGTCGAACCAGCGTCGCGGCGAACGCCTGACCGAAAGTGCATGCGCCTCGCCCGCCACCAGACGGCGAGTCTATTGAGATCGGGTCGCCCGCCCCTCGGGAGCCCGCGGGCTAAACAGGACGTGACGGCCGTGTCAAGCGCCGCCAAACGCGTGTAGCGTGCAATTTGCGCGTTCGTTAAAGTGAACAACTTGTGATCGGCGACCCGATGCCAGAGTTTGCGAGAACGAGTCCGACCGCGAGGGCGGCGTTCGCGTACGCCGAGCGCCTGCACGCAGGCCAGCTGCGGGCCACGGACGGCGCCCCGTTCATCCTCCATCCGCTCGAGGTCGCGACGCTGCTCTACGAGGATGGTGCGCCCGATGCCCTGATCGCCGCCGGCGTCCTGCACGACACACTCGAGAAGACCGATGCGACCGCGTACGAGCTCTCGGCGCGCTTCGGACGCCGGGTCGGGGACATCGTCCGCGCCCTCACCGACGACGATCGGATCGCCGGCTACAGCCGTCGTAAGGCGGCCCTGCGTGAGCAGGTCAGCAGTGCGGGTCGTGACGCGCTGACGGTGTTCGCGGCTGACAAGCTCTCGAAGGTCCGTGAGCTCCGGCTCGCCGGCGGGTCGATGACCCCAGCGCAGCGCAAGAAGCTCAACCACTACCGCCGTTGCCTCGCGCTGCTGGAGGAACAGCTGCCCGGTGACGCGCTCGTGGCCACGCTCAAACACGAGCTCGACGCGTTCATGAGCACGCCGGGCGTGCTCGCACACGCGGGCTGAGCGCGCCGACCGCGACCCGGCAACGGTCGCGTTCTCGATGGAGGGCGCGAGCCGTAAGGTTCGCGATCGATGCACGCCTCTCCGTCGGCACAGGCAGCCGTAGACGGCGCGTCAGCGCAATCGACCCCGTCGGGTTGGAGTCCGCTTCGCTACCGCGACTTCAGGAACTGGTGGCTCGCGAACCTGACTTCGAACGTCGGCAGCTGGATGCAAACGGTCGCCGCGCAGTGGCTGATGGTCACGCTGACGAGCTCGGCGGTGCTCGTCGGGGCGATCCAGGCGACCAATCTGCCGGTGCTCGTGCTCGCGATTCCAGCAGGTGTGTTGGGCGATCTGCTCGATCGCAAACGGCTGATCATCGCCGGTCAGAGCGTGATGCTGCTCTCGGCGTTGGCGCTGGCGGTGCTCGATGCGGTCGGCGCGGTGACGCCGATCGTGCTGCTGATTCTCCTGTGCGGGATCGGCGTCGGCCAGGGGCTGACGGGACCGATCGCGCAGACCCTGCAACCCGAGCTTGTACCGGCGCCCGAGCGGCCCCAGGCGATCGCGCTCGGCTCGGTCAATCAGAACCTCGCACGAGCGATCGGACCGGCGATCGGCGGCCTGCTGCTCGCGGCGACGAGCGCGGCCCTCGTGTTCTTCATCAACTCGCTCTCGTTCCTCGTCGTGATCGGGGTCGTGGCGCTCGTTGCCGTGCCCAAGCGCGTCGCGACGCTGCCGCGCGAGCATTTCCGCTCGGCCGCGCGGGCCGGCGGACGCTTCGTGCGCAACTCGCCGGCCCTGAGGGCGCTGATGGTCCGCGCGGGAGCGTTCGGGTTCTTCGCGACCGGGCTCTGGGGCCTGCTGCCACTGGTCGCCCGGCGGACGCTCGGACTCGGCTCGGGCGGCTACGGCCTGCTGCTGGGCTGCGTCGGCGTCGGCGCGATCGTGGGGGCCACCTTCTCGCCGGCGATCCGACGAGCGCTCTCGCCGCGCGCACTGATGACGATCTGCTCGGCAGCAATCGCGGTCTGCGCGGTGGTGCTCGGAACGTCGCATTCGTCGATCGTCGATGGCATCCTGCTGGCGTTTGCCGGAACGGCCTGGATCCTCGCGCTCGGCCTCCTCAACGCCTCGTTTCAATCCGCGCTGCCGAACTGGGTCAAGGCGCGCGGCATGGCCTACTTCACGGTCGTCTTTCAGGGCGCCACCGGTACCGGCGCGCTTGCGCTCGGCGCGGTGGCGCAGGCGACGTCGATCGATACCGGTCTGGCGGTGCTGGGGGCCGGGCTCGTCGTCGGCGCGATCGCGACCTTGCGCCTGTCATTGCCGGCGCCAGGCGACATCGATGTCACCCCGGCGGATCTGATGCCGGTCCCCGATCTGCCGAACGTCCCGGTCGGCCCGGTGCTCGTGACGGCCGAGTACGACGTCGCCGCGGGCAACGAGCGAGCATTCCTGGCGCGGCGCGACAGGCTGCGCCACTTCCGCCAGCGGACCGGGGCCTTCGAGTGGCGGATGTTCATCGACCCGGAGGTGCCCGGGCGGTATGTGGAGACGTTCCTGGTCGGGTCCTGGGAGGAGCACGAGCGCCAACACGCGCGCGAGACCCGGCAAGACAGCTCGCTGCTGGATGAGCTCAATCAGCTGTTGGTCCCCGGAACCAGCCGGGTCGTCCACCACTACCTCGCCGCGACCGAGCCGAGCGGAGCCGAGCCAGACGCCGCACCCGAGGTCCGCAGCTCGCTGTCGAGCTGAGCGACCCCGGCGCGAACCTCGTCGGTGCAGCGACGCCGTTCGCGGCGGCGCGCGAGATCAGGGCCGGCGCTCTTCCTCCTGCACCGTCCGCTCCGCGAGCGGCCGGGCTTCGAGCCGAGCGTCGGGGATCGGCTCGCCACTTTCGACCGACAGGCCGTAGGTACCGGCGGCAAGTCGCGCCTCGGCGCGCTCGAGCGCCGCGGCCTCAACCTGCAGGTCGTCCCGGCGGCCCTCGTCGAACTCGTCCTGGTAGAGGTCCTCGTCGTCTCGATCGCCGGGCTCGATTCGAGCGTCGCCCTCCAATGGCCCGTCGCGCTCGAGGTGCGCGAGTGCCTTCTCGATCCGGGTCCGTTCGTCTGCGAGAAGTTGGCGGGCGCGCTCTGAGTCCACGCGTGAAGAGTAGTCAATCGTGGCGACAGGGTCAGATCGAGCTGCCATGGGCGGCGATGATCTCCGTCAGCGCGTCGATCGCCAGCCTGCAGGTGCGCAACGGCTCGGACGCCGCGACGGTGGCCGTCCGAGGGACGCGGTGGATGACCGCGATCTCGCCGAACGCGTCACCGGGCAGCAGTTCACGGTCGTGCTCACCATGGATGATCGTCCTGGCCCTGCCCGCGAGGATCACGAACATGTGCGCGCCGCTGTCGCCTTCCCGGATCACGACCGCTCCTGTTTCCCAATCCTCGATCGTCGCCACCTCGGCGAGCCGCTCGAGGCCGCTGTCGTCGAGTTCGCGCAGCAGCGGTACGTCGCCGAGCACTCCGGCCAGCGGGCGCGTCGCGAGGTCGGAGCCTCTCGTCGCCGGCGCGGCCTGGATCCCATCGAGCGCCTCCGGTGGCTGATTCGTGGCGGCGCAAAGGAAGCTGATCCGGTCGACGACGAACAGCGTCAGCGGGGTCAGCGCCCGAACCGTGGCCGCCCGCGTCGTCGATCTGAGCAGCGCCCGCTCGCCGAACCCCGCCCCGGCGGTCAGGCGCGCGACCCTGAACCCCAGCAGCAGCACCTCGGCCTCGCCGTCCGCGATCACGTAGAAGTCGTCGCCCTCCTCCCCGTAGCGGATGACCTCGGTCCCGGCCTCGACCTCGAGCCGCCGCGCGCGGGCCGCGACGTCCTCGAGCGATGCCATGTCGAGGCTGCGCAGGACGCCGACCCCGTGCAGCAGAGTGACGACGAGCCCGCGTCCGGCCGCCGCCTGGTCGGCCTTGCGCAGTTGTGGGAGGCTCGAGACGATCGTCAGCGGCAGCGGCACGCCCGCGAGGATCAAGGCGGGCCGGATTCCGAACAGGCCCACGAGCGCCGGCGCCAGCAGCGCGCCGAGCCCTTCGGAGCCGAGCTTGAGCGATTCCATCACGCCGACGGTGCGGCTCACGGTCGCGGCGTCCAGCAGGCGGTGCAACAGCGCCAGCGAGGTGGCGTCCGCGATCGCCATCGAGATTCCCCACCCGCACACGACGGCGATCACCACCACGCCGCTCGGGAGCACGCCTACGAGGATCAGGGCCACGCCGATCGCGACGAACGCGATCGCGCACGGACCCGCGAGTCGCTGGCGCCCCGTCAGCGAGGCGACGATCGGCAGCGCGATCAGGGCGCCGACGCCGGCGGCCCCGCTCAGGACTCCGACGCCCGAAGCTCCGAGGCCGAACAGCTTCAGCGCCACAATCACGAGCAGCGCGGTCCACAGGCCCCGGACCAGCGTCCGCAAACCGCTCGCGATCACGAGCGGCGCCGCCTCCTGATCGCTGAAGACCTCCGGAATGGCGGCGATACCTGCCTTCAGCGCGCCCCGTACTCGCACCCCGGCCGTCGCCTGACGGTCGAGTCCGATCGTGAGCGCGGCCGCGCCGCCCATCACGACCGCCGCACCGGCCATCGCCCAGTCGGGTGCGAACACCGCCGCGCCGACGCCTCCGAGGAACGCGCCGGCCGCTTGACCGAGCGTCTTGACCATGCTGACGCCCGCCGCCCCTGCCGATATGTCGGCGGGCTCGCGAGCGAGCGTCGGGAGCAGCCGCGCTTGAGCCGGGCGGTACCCCGCCGCGATCGTCGCGTCGATCGAGGTCACGACCAGCACGATCGCCAGGTCCAGCTTCGCGAACACCGCCGCGGCACCGAGCCCGAGCACCACTACCCGCAGCGAGGTGATCGTGGTCAGGATTCCGGGCCGGCTATCGACGATCGGCGCCACGAGCGCGCTGCTGAGTGCGCCGGGCAGGAACCTGAAGCCCACGAACCCGACCGCGAGCGCTCCGCCGACTCGGTAGGCATAGATGCTGAGCGCGGTGACGAACCCCCACTCGGCGAGGTTGACGGCCGAGAACGCGGACAGCAGACGTCGAAGCGCTCGGTTGCCGAGCGCGCGTCTGATGTCGGATGCCTCTTGCTCGAGGCGAGCTGTGCGGTTCAGGACGGTCTCCCAGGTCGACCTTCCGCGGCAGAATCGGTCCGCCTCCGGCAGTCGGATCCTAGATCCCCCACGAGCGCGCGCAAGTCATCATCCTGGTCACGGTGGCCGTGCCTCGTGGTCAAAGGCCACGGAGGGCCACGTTCCGGCTGTGAATCAGGTGGTCGAGGACCCGGTGTATGAGGCGGGCGGCGGCGCGCTGGACTTCGCCGAATCGACCTGACTGAGCAACTGGGACGAGCTCGTGCCCCCGAGCACTTGCAGCCGAGGGAGACGGAAGCGGTCCTGACCGGGACTGGCCCACCCCGACAGGACGGTCGTGGCGCCGACGAATCCCGCGGCCTGGACCGCGGCGATGACGGTCGGGTCGTAGTGGCCCAGCGGATAGCTGAACCAGTTGCCGGGCACTCCGTAGCGGCTGCGGAGCGTCTGGCGCGCCTCCGCCACCTCGCTACGTGCCTCGGCCGGGCTGAGCGTGGTCAGGTCGGTGGCGCCGATCCCCTGAGTGTCGAGCTCCCAGCCGGCCGAGACCAGGGCGTGGACCTGGTCTTCGTTGAGACCACCGTCGGACGGGGACAGGCCGTCGAGCTCGAGGTTCAGGACGCCCACCCAGCCGAGGCGCTTGAGCACCGGCAGCGCGGTGGTGTACTGCGACGCGTAGCCGCCGTCGAAGCTGATCACGATCGGCTTACCGGACCCGAGTGAGGTGCCGTGGGTCCAGTGGGCCTCGAGCTGGTCGAGCGTCACGGCGTGCCAGCCGCCGGACTTGAGCGCGTCCATCTGGCTGGTGAACTCATCCGCGGGCACGTACAGGGACGGGGAGAGCGAGGTCGATGCCGGCGCGACGTTGATCACGTGGTAGATCAGAATCGGGACGGCGGCGGTGGCGGCTTGGCTGCTCTGGGGTGAACTCTTGGTGCTCGCCGGCTTGTTCGTTGCGGACGCCGAGGACCCGTGCTTGGCTGAACTCGAGCCCGATCCCGACGTGGTTCCGACCACCGCCACGACCACGATTGCGGCCACGGCGAGCAGTGACGCGAGCGCCACGAGACGTGCCCGCCAGGTGCGCGCGCGCCGTTTGCGCGCCTGCTGTCGCCGCCGACCCTGCGCGTCACGGAAACTCATGCGGCGCGACGTTACACGCTAGTTACGCGGCTGAACGGTATCCGAGCCGCGACCCGGGACCCTCTGAGCGCTACCGAACCGCCGCGCCTCGAGCGCCGGGTTCGGGCGAACCCGGGCCCGAGACGGTGCCGCGTCGAGGGCTAGGCCGAGCCGGCCGGCTCGAGAAAGCCGATGATCGTCCCCATCCGACCGTCCTGGCCGAGCGTGGCAAAGTCGACGCCGACGGCGACCGGGTCGCCGCCGTCGGCTGACAGTGCCCAGCCGAAGCGGACACGATCGTGGTGGGCGTCAGGTCCCGATACGAGCGCGAAACGGTGGCCAGGGAACTGGCGCTGAGCACCCCCGATCATCGTGCTGATGCCGTCGATTCCGGCGCCCGCCATGATCGGATCGAGGTACTCGGCGTCTTCGGTGACCGTCCGAGCGACGAGCTCGTGCCGGAGCTCGGGGTCGGTCTCGTTCCACATCTCGATGTACGTGTGGACGACCGCGTCGGTGTTGGACATCTGAGCCTCCTTCGGTTGGTGTGCGTCCACCAACCTGCCAGCGTTCTCGATGCGCGTCGATTACTCGGCGGGTAATCGTCGCGGGGCGGGGAGGCGGCGAGGTTGTGCGGCACGCGGGGGGACCGCGAGGCGACTGCGCTTGCGGTCGCCTCGGGACAGGTATGTTTCCCGAGTCCGTGGCCGACCTCACTGACGCAAGCCCGACCGCACGCCGCGCCGATGCCGTCGGCGAGCACAACCTCGCGCGCCTGTCCGAGGAGTCGTTCGAGCGCAAGGGGGACTACGAGGCGCTGTTGTTCGAGGGGCGCTGGCACCGCGCGGGCGAGCTGTTCGAGCGCTCGCGCCGGATCGGCATCGGCCTTGGCGAGCTCGGGCTCGAGGCCGGCGAGCGGGTGGTGGTCACGATGGCCAACTGTCCGGAGGTCACGATCATGTACCAGGCGCTGTGGCGCGCCGGGCTGGTCGTCACACCCGCGACCTTTCTACTGCCGGCGCTGGACCTCCGACATGTGATCGCCAACGCCGAGGCATCCGCGGTCGTGACGACGCCAGAGTTCGTGCCGAAGGTCAAAGAGGCGACCGCCGGACTCGAGCACGTCAAGTTCGTGCTCTGCACGGATGACGTCGGCGACGGCGTGCTGCCGCTCGCGTCGCTCCAGAACGCCGAGCCCGGCACAATCGTCGCCCGGGCCGACGACGACCTGGCGGCGCTGCTGTACACGGGCGGCACGACCGGGCGCGCCAAGGGCGTGATGCTCTCGCACTCGAACCTGCACTTCTCGGGCCAATCGGCGATGGACGCCAGCCACGTGCCGGGCGTCAACCGCGCGCTCGTGACGCTGCCGCTCTCGCATGCCTACGGGCTGCTGGTGACGATCGCCGGGATCCACTCGCCCGAGGTCGGAGCCTCGGTCCTGCTGCGCTGGTTTGATCCGACCGCGTTCCTCGAGCTGACGCAGGAGCACCGGCTGCAGACCAGCGCGCTGGTCCCATCGATGCTGCAGATACTGCTCTCGATGCCGCTCGAGGACTACGACCTCTCCTCGTTGCAGTACGTCAGCTCCGGCGGCGCGCCGCTTGCGCCCGAGACCGAGGAGGCATTTCTGCGCCGCGTGCCGTCGGTCTCGATCCGGCAGGGCTATGGCATGACCGAGACCGCGGCCCTGATCTCGACCAACCCTGTCGGGCGAGAACGACGGGGCTCGGTGGGACTTCCGGTCCCCGGGACCGAGGTCGAGATCCGCGACGACGACGGCCACGCGCTCCCCGCGGGTGAGATCGGCGAGATCTGCTGCCGCTCCCCCGGCGTGATGCGCGGCTACTGGCGTTCGCCGGAGGCGACCCGGGAAGCGATCCGCGACGGCTGGCTGTACACAGGCGATGTCGGCTGCCTCGACGAAGACGGATACCTGTTCATCGTCGATCGCAAGAAGGACCTGATCATCCGCGGAGGGTTCAACGTCTACCCCCGCGATGTCGAGGATGCCCTGGTCGAGCACCCAGCCGTGCAGATGGCCGCCGTCGTGGGCAGGCCAAGTGACGTCCACGGCGAGGAGGTGGTGGCCTTCGTGGCGTTGCACGCGGGCGCCGAGCTCACGTCGGACGAGCTGGTCGACTGGGCGCGTGAGCGGATCGGCGGCTACAAGTACCCGCGCGAGGTAAATCTCGTCGACTCGGTGCCGCTGACTCCGGTCGGCAAGATCGACCGCAAGGCGCTCAGGAAGCGGCTCTGATCGCCGCATCGCAGTAGTCCCACAGGATCTGGCGCTCGACATCGTCGGGAGCGCGCGGTCCGAGTGCGTACGCGGTCGGCCTGCGGCGCCGGTCCTCCCAGAAGCCGCCCGTTGACTCCAGCGCCTGCGGGGCGGCCCCGAGCCACACGACCGTATCGGCGCCCTCCTCGGCTGACCGGATGATCGGACCGATGATCGACCGGAACGCCGGCATCGCCTGCCGCACGCCTGCCGTGTCGGCCCACCCGGGATGCATCGCGTGCACCACGACGCCGGCGCCGCCCAGTCGTTGCGCCCACGACTGCGAGATCGCGACCAGCGCGCGCTTGCTGCGCGCGTACAGCTTCTTGGGCGAATAGGGCTCGTGGTCTGACTCGAGGTCGTGGGCCCGAATCGACTGGGTGTACATCCCACCGGAGCTGATGTTGATGACGCGCGCCGGTGCGCTGCGTTGGAGCAGCTCGCGCGTCCATGCGGTCAGCGCGAACGGGGCGAGCACGTGCGTGGCGAACATCAGCTCGTGCCCCTCGGCTGACCGCTGCCGGCGAGGCGGCATCACACCCGCGTTGTTGACCAACACGTCGAGCCGTGGCAGGTCGTCCGCGAGCCGATCGGCGAATGCACGGACATCGTGCAGGCTGCTGAGGTCGCAAGCGAGCGGACGGATATCCGCACCGGGCACCTCCTGCACGACGTGGGCGACGGCGGCCTGCGCGCTCTCCGGGCTGCGTCCGAGCGCCAGCACGGTCGCGCCGAGGCGCGCAAAGCCGGCGCAGGCCGCCAGCCCGATGCCCGAGGCGGCTCCGGTGACCAGGACGACGCTGCCGTCGATCCGCGGCGGGTCAGGCGGCCAGCCGGGCAGCCGCCGACGCAACGACAGCCCCGGGCGGGAGTAGCCGAGCACGATCGTGCGGTCCAGCGCCGTGTCGACGAGGTTCTGAGACATATGTTCAGGTATACCTATACGCTGTGTTTAGCATGAATGACCTGAGCATCGGCGAGATGGTGAAGCAGACAGGCATCCCGGAAGGCACGCTTCGGATGTGGGAGCGCCGCCACGGCTTCCCGCGCCCACGGAGAAGCGAGAGCGGGCATCGGCGCTACAGCGAGCAGGAGCTCGACCTCGTCCGACGGGTGGTGGCTGGCCGCGAGGGCGGGCTCTCGCTCAGCGCGGCGATCGAGCGCGCCCGGCGGGAGGAGAGCTCCACCGGCCGCTCGCTGTTCGCGAG
>DATNKY010000051.1:0-4165 GCA_035603155.1 Solirubrobacteraceae bacterium | reverse complement strand
CGGTAGTGGACCAGCCGCCCGTCGCGGATCCGTTCGATCAGTCCGCGACGCACGAGCCGCGTAAGCGCGACCCGCGCCGCGCCCTCGGAGAAGCGGAGCTCGCCGAGCAGCACGACCAGACCCCCGGACCAGACGCGGTCGCCGAACGGCCGGACGTAGGTGCCGAGCAGCGTGATCGCGAGCTCCTGGGGCTGGACCTGTTCGCTCGATGGGAGACCGCCATACGTCACGGCGCCCGTGCCCACGGATCGCAGGGCGCTCACGACCAACCCTCCGGCGCCACCAGCACCTCGGGCGGGTCGGGCTCAAACGACCGCTCGAGCTCCTTGCGCACCCCGTCAGCGCGCCCCGTCGGCGGCCTGCGCGACCCGGCCTGATACTGCGGCACCCACGCGACCCCGTCGCCGGCGTACTCCTGCTCGGCGGCCGCGTGCAGCGTCCAGTTCGGGTCATAGAGGTGCGGCCGCGCGAGCGCGCACATGTCGGCGCGGCCGGCCAGCACGGTGGTGTTGACGTCGTCGTAGCTCGCGATCGCGCCGACGGCGATCGTCGGGATCCCGACCTCGTTGCGGATCCGATCCGCGAACGGGGTCTGGAAGCTGCGACCGAAGGCGGGCCGCTCCTCGGGCGTGACCTGGCCCGACGAGACGTCGATGATGTCGCAGCCGTGCTCGACGAGCATGCGCGCAAACGCGACCGAGTCATCGGGCGTGAAGCCGCCCTGCACCCAGTCAGTCGCGGAGATGCGGACGCTCATCGGCTTCTCGGCCGGCCACACCTCGCGGCAGGCGTCGAACACCTCAAGCGGGAAGCGCGCGCGGGCTTCCAAGGGTCCTCCGTACGAGTCGGTGCGCAGGTTCGTGACCGGCGACAGGAAGCTCGACAGCAGGTAGCCGTGCGCGCAGTGGAGCTCGAGCAGGTCAAAGCCCGCCTCCAGGCACCCGCGCGTAGCCCACACAAATTGCGCCAGCACCTCGTCGATGTCGGCCTGCGTCATCTCCCGCGGCACCTGGTTGAGCGGCGAGTATGGGATCGGCGACGGCGCGATCACCTCCCAGTTCTCGCTCTCGAGCGGTTCGTCGATCCCGAGCCACATCAGCTTCGTCGACCCCTTGCGCCCCGAGTGGCCGAGCTGGGCCGCCATCGCGCAGTCGCCGTAGCGGTGCGCGAAGTCGACGATCCGCTTCCACGCGTCGACGTGCTCGGGCCTGTACATCCCGGCGCACCCGGGCGTGATCCGCCCGATGTCAGAGACGCAGATCATCTCGGTGTAGACGAGCGCGGCGCCGCCGAGCGAGCGCGATCCGAGGTGGACAAGGTGGAAGTCCGACGGCATCCCGTCGACGGCCGAGTACATGTCCATCGGCGAGACGATCACGCGGTTTGGCAGCTCGAGTGACCGCAGCTTCAAGGGCGCGAACATCGGCGGGCGGTCGCTGAACCCCTCGGCGGTCGCGAACCGGTCATCCACTTCTCCAACGAACCCCTCGTCGCGCAATCGCAGGTTGTCGTAGGTCACGCGGCGGCTGCGGGTCAGCAGGTTGAAGGCGAACTGCATCCGCTCCTGGCCGACGTAGCGCGAGATCCCCTCAAACCATTCGAGCGATGCCTGGGCGGCACGCTGGGTGCTCTCGACCACCGGCCTGCGCTCCTCCTCGTAGGACTCGAGCACGGCGGGCAGATCCTCGGTCCCATACACCCGAAACGCCCACGCGAGCGCGACCGCGTCCTCCATCGCGAGCTTGGTCCCTGACCCGATCGAGAAGTGCGCCGTATGGGCGGCGTCACCGAGCAGCACGACGTTCCCCGAGCGCCAACGCCTGTTGCGGACAGTCACGAAGTTGATCCACTTCGAGTTGTTGGCGAACAGCTGGTGGCCGCCGAGCGCGTCGGCGAACAGCTCGCGCGAGAAGTCGACGCTCGCCTCGTCGCTGACCCCGGGCGCCAGTGACTCGGCCGGGACCGCGTCGAGCCCCGCGCGGCGCCATGTCTCCTCGTTGGTCTCGACGATGAACGTGCTCATCTCGCGGCTGTACGGATAGCCGTGGGCCTGGAAGACCCCGTACGGCGTCTCCTCGATGTAGAACTTGAACGCGTCGAACACGAGGTCGGTCCCGAGCCACATGTACTTGCAAAAGCGCGGGTCAAGCGACGGGCCGAAGTCGTCCTCGCGCGCGGCGCGGACGGCGCTCGATGCCCCGTCAGCGGCGACGATCAGGTCCGCCCAGCCCAAATCAGCGACGGCCGGCGCCTCCGACGAGAAGCGGACGTCGACGCCCAGCGCCAGCGCCCGCCGTTGAAGGATCCCGAGCAGCTCGCGGCGGCCGTGGGCGGAGAAGCCGTGGCCGCCCGAGCGCGTGCGCACGCCGCGGTGGTGGATGTCGATGTCGGTCCAGTGGACGAAGCCCTCGGTGATCTCGCGGTACGAGACCGGGTCGGCGTGCTCGAACACCGTCAGCGTCTCGTCGGAGAACACGACCCCGAACCCGAACGCGTCCTCGGCGCGGTTGCGCTCGAACAGGGTTATGTCGCAGTCGGGCGCGACGCGCCGCATCAGGATCGAGAAGTACAGGCCCCCCGGTCCGCCTCCGACTACCGCGATCCGCATGCCGTCAGCGCGGGCGCTCACACGCCCAGATCGGAGAGGTGCTCGTACTCGAGCGCCAGGCCGTTCACGACGTTGTGCATCAGCGCGAGCGAGGCGCGCACGTTCGCTGCCGCGACCGGCGGCAGGTCCTCGCCGGACAGCGCCTTGAGCTCTTCGTAGACGGCGAGCAGGCGTTCCTCGGAGACGCTCATCTCGTTGCCGAGCAGGTCCTGGGTCACGTCGCTGCTCCGATCGGGGCGTCGCGCTTGTCGACGGTGCGCTTGGCCTTGAGCTCGAACCGCGGCAGCTCGCCGGCGCCCGCGCGCTCGACGCGGAAGTTAAGGCCCTCGTGCGCGTCCGCTAGCCGCTTGCGCAGATCGTCGGACAGACCGTCCCAGTTGTCGTCGGCCCAGTCGGGCTTGAGCTCGACCCGCAGCGCGATCTCGTCGCGCACGCCCTCGCGAGTGATCACCGTCTGAAACTCGTCGACCTCGGAGAACTCGCGCACGATCGCCTCGATCGCGCGCGGATAGACATTGGTCCCGCGGATGATCTTCATGTCGTCGACGCGACCGAGGATCCCGCCCTCGTAGATGTCAAAACCGCGGCCGCAGGTGCACCGCGAGGCGGGGACCTTGCACACCAGATCGCCGGTCCGGTAACGGATCAGGGGAATCGCCCCGCGTCCGAACGAGGTCACCACGCGCTCGCCGCGCTCACCGTACTGCACCGGCTCGAGTGTCGCCGGGTCGATCACCTCCTCGACCACGTGGTCCTCGATGATGTGCGTGCCGCCGGGCTGGTGGTCGCACTCGAACACCATGATCGTCCCGATCTCGGTCATCCCGGCGGTGTCGTAGGCCTTCGCGCCCCACTGCTCCTCGATCAGCGCCTTGGTCTGGGGGATCGAGCCGGCCGGCTCGCCCGACAGGATCAGCCGCTGAACTCCGGAGGCGGGCAGATCGATCCCCAGCACCGCAGCCTCCTGCGCGAGACGCAGCGCATAGGTGGGCGTGGACGCGACCACGGTCGCGCCGAAGTCGATGATCTGGCGCACGCGCGTGTCCGTCGGCTGCGCGCCCCCGGGCACGTTGAGCACGCCGATCTTCTCCATCGAATAGTGCAGGCCCCAGAAACCGATGAACGATCCGTAGCCGAACGCGATGTAGGCGGTGTCATCGGGCCGGATCCCGCAGCCCCAGATTCCATAGGCCCACATCTCGGCGATCCAGGCCCAGTCCTTGCGCGAGTCGAGCGCGCGCAGGGGCCCCTTGCCGGTGGTGCCCGAGGTGGTGTGCACGCGGATCGCGCCCTCGGCGCCGATCACCGGGATCTCCCCGTAGGGCGGGTACTCGAACTGCGAGGTCATCCACTCCGCGCGGGTGAGCATCGGCAGCCGCCGCAGGTCATCCAGCGACCGCAGCGCCGAGGCATCGACGCCGGCGCCGGACATAACCCGCCGGTACCACGGGCTGCGGGCCGATGCCCACTCCAGCTGCGCCCGGAGCTTGGCCAGCTGCAGCGCCTCGAGGCGGTCGCGATCGAGCGTCTCGGTCTTGGGATTCCAGTAAGGGCTCG
>DATNKY010000076.1:0-2185 GCA_035603155.1 Solirubrobacteraceae bacterium | reverse complement strand
CGGTCAACACGGGCATCGCGTCGGCGCCGACTGCCGAGGGCACGTACCCGGTCTACGAGCACCTGCCGGTGACGACGATGAGCGGCACCAACCCCGACGGCAGCCACTACAGCGACCCGGGCATCCCCGACGTCAGCTACTTCAACGGCGGCGACGCGCTACACGGGTTCCTGCGCGCGCAGTACGGGTTCCCACAGAGCCTCGGGTGCGTTGAGATGCCTTACGCCGAGGCGGCCGCGGTATATCCGTATACCCCGGTCGGAACGCTCGTCCACGTCGACTAGCTGCGCCGTCAAAGGTGCGCCGACCACGGCGGCGAATTGCACTGCCCAGATGAGGGCGCGTATGCAAACGCCGGTCGTCGAACACGTCTCGCCGGTCTGGCGCGGCGCCTTGGACGCGTATCAGGCTGACCTGAGCCGCCGCGCGGTGGCGGCCAAGACGCGCCGCGCGTATGCGATCGACACCGAGCAGTTCGCCCGCTGGGCGAGCGGCCAGCGCCTGCAACCGGGGGCGATCAACGTCCGAGTGCTGCGGCGATACGTCGCGTCGATGTCCGAGCGCGGCCAGGCACCGGCGACGATCGCCCGCAAGCTCGCGGCGCTCCGGGGCCTGTTCCGCAGCCAGATCGAGCTCGGCGAGCGTGACGAGAATCCGGCCGAGCTGCTTCATTCGCCAAAGCGCGCGCAGCGGCTGCCGCGCGTGCTCAAGCCGGCGGAGATATCCGCTCTGCTGGACCGGATCCCGGCCACGACGCCGCTGCAGCTGCGCGATCGCGCGATCTTCGAGCTCGCCTACGCGTCCGGGCTGCGGGCCGAGGAGCTGATCTCGCTCGATCTCGAGTCACTGGACTTCGACGGCGAGTGCGTGCGTGTGGAGGGCAAGGGCGGCAAGACCCGGCTGGTGCCGACGGGCGAGCACGCGCTGGCGGCGCTCGAGCGCTACCTGGGCAAGGGGCGCCCGCTGTTGACCGTTGACGATCTGCCGGCGCTGTTCGTGTCCAAGTCCGGGCGGCGCCTGAACACCTCCGATGTGCGCCGCCGGCTGAAGGCCTGGTCTCGGCTCGCGGCGGCGCACGAACCCTCGCTGGCGGACGCCCATCCGCACGCGTTGCGCCACTCGTTCGCGACTCATCTGCTGGAGGGAGGCGCCGATCTGAGGGCGATCCAGGAGCTGCTCGGTCACGCCAGCATCTCGACCACTCAGGTTTACACTCGGGTAGAGTCGGGACGCCTTCGCTCCGCGTATGCGCATGCACATCCGCGCGCCTGAGGGCGCGAGCTTGGGGGAGATCTGGAAACCAACGTAAAAGCGATGGAGCTGAAGGACCTCTGGAAGAGGTACAAGACATCGGGCGATGAACGCGCCCGTGAGCGTCTTGTCGTCGCCTACTCGCCGTTGGTCAAGTACGTCGCCGGGAGGATGGGATCGGGGCTGCCGGCGCACGTCGAGGAGGCGGACCTGATCTCCTACGGGCTCGGCGGCCTGATCACCGCGATCCAGCGTTTTGACCTGTCGCGAGAGATCAAATTCGAGACGTATGCGATCACGCGCATTCGCGGCGCGATCATCGACGAGCTGCGGACGCTCGACTGGGTGCCGCGCTCGGTCCGAGCCCGCGCGCGGGGGTTCGAGCGCGTCAACATGAAGCTCGAGGCCAAGCTGCAGCGCGCGCCGACCGACGACGAGATGGCCGACGAGCTGGGGATCAGCGTCCAGGATTTCCAGGACCAGCTCGTCCAGATCTCGAACTCGACGATCGTCGCGCTCGACGAGCTGTGGCACGTTTCCGATGCCAGCGGCGATCAGGTGTCGTTGCTCGACACGCTCCCCGACAGCTCGGCGCCGGACCCCCAGGCGGCCGTCGACGAGGCAGAGCTGCGTGACCGGATCGCCGACGCGATCGGCGCGCTGCCCGAGCGCGAGAAGCTGGTCGTCGCGCTGTACTACTACGAGAACCTGACCCTGAGGGAAATTGGCGAGGTGCTCGGCGTGACCGAGTCACGCGTGTCGCAGTTGCACACCAAGGCGGTGCTGCGGTTGCGGTCCAAGCTCCAGGGCGAATTCGAGTAGGCCGGGCCGGATGTGTGAGGCTGGGCCGCAGCCGGATGACACCGGCGCGGCCCACACAAGCGAGGCTGGATGCCGAGCGGGCCGCAAACCGGTGGGCCCAGCCCGGCGGGGG
>DATNKY010000591.1:0-2487 GCA_035603155.1 Solirubrobacteraceae bacterium | reverse complement strand
GATCGGCCCCGGCGCCGGTCCGTGCTGCTACGAGGTCGGACCCGAGGTCCACGGGGCGTTCGCACAATATCCGGGCGACGTGCACCCGGGACGCAACATCCATCTCGCCGCGATCGCGCGCAGTCAGCTCGAGCGGTGCGGCGTCGACGAGATCCATGACATCGGGCTGTGCACGATCTGCTCGGATCCGTCACTGCTGTTCTCGCACCGGCGCGACCGTGGCGTGACGGGCCGCCAGGCCGGCATCGCATGGCTCACCTCGGGGCCTCGTGGTTGAACTCGTCCACGGGTTGAGCGCCGAGCTCGTTCGCCTAAATCTCGGGCGCGTCCAGCATGCGATCGCCGACGTAGGGCGCGAACCCACCGAGGTGGAGATCCTGGCGGCCGTCAAATATGTCCCGCTCGAGGAGCTCGGGGCGCTGTCACAGGCCGGGGTGAGGGTCGTCGGCGAGAACCGCGCGCAGGACCTGGTGCGCAAGACCGAGGCCGGGCCCGAGGGACTGACCTGGGACTTCATCGGCCAGCTGCAGAGCCGCAAGGTCCGCGACGTGGTGCCGCTCGTGCGCTACATCCACTCGGTCTGCACCGACTCGGTGCTGGCCCAGCTCGCCCGCCACGCGACGCCCGAGACCGAGGTCCTGATCGAGGTCAACGTCGCCGGCGAGGAGGGCAAGAGCGGACTCGCGCCGAGTCAGCTCCCGAGCTTTATGGAGCGCTGCCCCGCGGCGGTCGTCGGCCTGATGACGATGCCGCCGTTCACCGAGCGGGCCGAGGACAACCGGCGTCATTTCGCATCCCTCGCCGAACTCGCCGCCGAAAACGGCCTGCCGCAGCTCTCGATGGGAACCAGTCAGGACTACCTCGTCGCCGTCCAGGAGGGAGCGACGATCGTGCGCCTGGGTACAACCCTCTACCAAGGCGCGTCATAATCACGAGCAGGGAAAGCTGGCGCTTGCGCGAACCCTGACAGACGCAATGGCCTTCCGAGACACATGGCACCGAACCCTCGTCTACTTCGGCCTCGCTGAGGACGAGGCATACGACGACGACGAGCCCGAGCCCTACCACGAGCCCGAGGCGGAGCCGCAGGACAGCTACCGCGAGCGCCCGAACGTGCGCAGGCTGAGCAGTTCCCGCCGGCGGCGCGACGAGATCGACGACATCTTCGCCGACGACGCCGACGTCGAACGCCGGACGACCTCGCTTCGGCCGGTCGGCGGCGGACGCGCAGGCAACGGTGGGCGCAGCGGCGATGTGAGGGTCCACTTCGTCGCTCCGAAGAACTTCAACGACGTCCAGGACGTCGCCGACAAGTTCAAGGATTCGATCCCGGTGATCCTCAACCTACAGGGCACCGACACGGACCTCTCGAAGCGGCTGATCGACTTCTCCAGCGGGCTGACCTACGCGCTCGAGGGCGGCATGCAACGGATCGCCGACAAGGTCTTCCTGCTCACGCCGCACAACGTCGAGGTGTCCGCTGAGGAGCGCGCACGGCTGGTCGAGAAGGGATTCTTCAACCAGTCTTAGCTTCGACCGCCGGGCGGAGCGCTCGCCCCCGGTAGATTTCGTTGTATGAAGGTAGGTTTGATCGGTGCCGGGAACATGGCCCGTGCGATGGCGCGAGGTTGGGGCGATCCGGTGCTCTGCTCGGACTCGGGCTCGGGCCGAGCCGCGGCGCTCGTGGAGGAGCTCGGCGGACGCGCCGCGACCAACCGCGAGGTGGCCGCGGAAGCCGATCTGGTGATTCTGTGCCACAAGCCGCATCAGTTCGAGGAGGTGGCACGGGTGATCTCAGGTACCGTCAAGGCGGTGGCCTCGGTGCTCGGCTCGATTTCGATCGCGCAGTTGCGCGAGGGCTACGCCGGCGTGCCGGTGTTCCGGCTGATCCCGAACACGCCGGTCGAGGTCCGGCAAGGGGTCGTCTGCTACTCGCCGGCGGACTCCGTTGACGCCGAGCTCGAGCGCGATGTGCTGGCGCTGTTCGAACGGCTCGGCGCCGTAATCACGGTCCCGGAGCGCCTGCTCGCAGCCGCCGCCGCGGTGATGTCCGTGGGTCCCGCATATCAGGCGCTGCTCGTCGAGGCACAGGTCGATGCCGCGGTCCGTCACGGCCTCAGCGCGGCGCTCGCGTCAAGGCTCGTGTCCGACACGATGAGCGGCACCGCAGCGCTGCTGCGCCGGCGCGATTACGACACGCTCGCGGTCCGGCGCGAGGTCACGTCGCCGGGCGGCTCGACCGCCCGTGGGCTGGAGGCGCTCGAGCGCGGCGGCATCAGGTCCGCGTTTCAGTCGGCGATCGACCGTGTGTGCGGGGAGCCGGCCCGATGATCGTCCTCGCCGTCACGCGCGACACCGTCGCCAACTACGTCAGCGCCGTGTTCACGGTCTACATCATCTTCATCTTCATCTACATCCTGCTGAACCTGGCGATGTCATTCGGCCTGCGGCTGCCGTACTCGCGCTGGACGGATGCTCTTGTGACCT
>DATNKY010000115.1:0-4186 GCA_035603155.1 Solirubrobacteraceae bacterium | reverse complement strand
GGCGAGCAGGTTCTCGACCGCGAGCGTCGCCATTCCCTCGCGCGCCTGATGGGTCGCCGAGCCGATGTGGGGGACGACGATCAGGTTCGGGGCGCTCATCAAGGGGTCGTCGGGGGGCAGCGGCTCGGGGTCGGTGACGTCGAGCGCGGCGCCGGCGATCGTTCCGTCGACGAGTGCCTCGCGCAGCGCGTCCTGGTCGACGATCGGGCCCCGGGCGGTGTTGATCAGCATCGCCGTCGGGCGCATCTTGAACAGCGCGTCCGCGTCGATCAGGTGGCGTGTCTCGGGGGTCAGCGGGCAGTGCACCGAGACGAAGTCGGCGCGGGCGAGCAGATCATCGAGCCCGGCCGGGTCGCGGCCCGCGTGGATCACGGTCATGTCGAATCCGGCGGCGCGCCTCGCGACCGCGTGGCCGATCCGGCCCAGTCCGATGATCCCGAGCGTCGCGCCGTGGACGTCGTAGCCGAGGTAGTTGTCCGGCTCCCAGGTCCCCCACTCGCCGTCCTTGACGGAAGCGGCCGCGTCACCGAGGCGGCGGGCGATCGCGAGGATCAGCGCGAACGTGAGGTCGGCGGTCGCGTCGGTCAGCACGTCGGGCGTGTTGCCGACCAGGATCCCACGAGCTCGCGTGGCGGCGAGGTCGATGTTGTCGTACCCGACCGCGTAGTTGGCGATCGCGCGCAGCTTCGGGCAACGGTCCAGCAGCGCGTCGTCGATCCGGTCGACGAGCATCGACAGCAACCCCTCCGCGTCGGCGGCGCGCTCGGCGAGCTGGTCCGGGGTCGGAGGCAACGGCTCGGTCCAGAGATCGACCTCGTGCACGGCGCGCAGGCGGCCGAGCGCAGGGCCGGGGAGGTCGTGGGTGACGAAGCAGCGCGCCAACGTGCGGCGGATTATGCCCGCGCCTTGCCCGACGGATCACCCGGGGGTCGGAACGCTTTGCACGCTATACGTGCACTGCGTTCCAAGGGACGGCTAGAACGAGCTCTCGACCACCGCGTGGTGGGCACCGCGCTCGCCGCGCTGCGCGAAGCGCGGCAGGCCGAACAGCGCCACCAGGCCGCCGACGAGCGCGAACCCCGCGGCGACGATGAACGCGAGCTCGAAGCCGCTCGTCAGCGCGGCGTGCAGGCCATGGTCGCCGCCGTGCAGGACAGAGTTGGTCCTCGACGTGGCGATCGCGGCCAGGACCGCGAGCCCCAGCGCGCCGCCGAACAGGCGCGCGGTGTTGACCAGACCCGAGGCAAGGCCCGCCTCGGCCCGGTCGACGCCCGACACCGCGAGCAGCGTCGCGGGGACGAACGAGAGGCCCATGCCGACCGCGACCAGCAGCGACGGCGCCAGCATCACGCCGGCGTAGGTGCCGTGGACCGATACGTCCTTGAGCAGGAGGAGCCCGACCGTCATGCACGCCATCCCGGCCAGCAGCAGCGGCTTGGCGCCGACCCGGATCACCGCCCGAGAGGCGAGCGCCGTCGTGAGGACGATGCAGATCGTCATCGGCAGGAACGCCAGGCCGGCCTTGATCGGCGAGTAGCCAAGCACCTGCTGGAGGTAGAGCGACAGGAAGAACCACATTCCGAACGTCGCGCCTCCCATCAGCATCACGACGAGGTTCGCCGCTCTCAGCGTCGGCGAGGCGTAGATCCGCAGGGGCATCAGCGGCGCGTGGGCGAAGCGGCCCTCGATCACTAGGAACACGACCAGGAGCGCCACGCCGGCGCCGATCAGGCCGAGCGCCTCCGGCGAGCCCCAGCCGGTGACGTCGGTGCGGACGATCCCCAGCACGACGAGCGACAGGCCGACGGTCGCGCTCAGCGCGCCACGCAGATCGAAGTCGGTCGCCCGCGAGGACTCGCGGCCCTCGGCGATCATGCGGTGCGCGAAGAAGGCCGCGGCGAGCGCGATCGGGACGTTCACGAACAGGATCCAGCGCCAGCCGAGCGCGTCGGTGATGACGCCGCCGAGCAGCACGCCGGCGGCACCGCCGGCGCCGCCCATGGCGCCCCAGATGCCGACCGCGCGGTTGCGCTCGCGACCCTCCTTGAAGGTCGTCGTCAGGATCGACAGCGATGCCGGGGCGATCACCGCGCCGCCGAGCCCCTGGACCGCACGCGCGGCGATCAGCTGCAGCTGGCTGTCGGCGATGCCGCCGGCGAGCGAGGCGAGGCCGAACAGGATCAGGCCGCTGACGAACACCTTGCGGCGGCCGAGCAGGTCAGCCGCGCGCCCGCCGAGCAGCAGAAAGCCCGCGAACGTCACGGTGTAAGCGTTGACGACCCACTGAAGATCGACCTCGGAAAAGTGCAAGCCGTGCCGAATCGATGGGAGCGCCACGTTCACCACCGATACGTCGAGGATCACCATGAATTGCGCCAGACACGCGAGCAGCAGCGTCGCGCCGAGGTGCCGTTGGTCGTGTTCGCGGGTCGTTGAAGTCATCGGAAAGAATCTCTTGGTACGACGATCGTCGTACATACTAGCCACCCTTCTTCGTCGTTCCTCTGATCGACGTACAACGGGGCGGCGAGGGGACACGTGAGGACCGGCGCGGTTAGTCCCGGCGTCCGAGCGGGTCTTAAGCATGTACATGGCCCGAACGAGAGGAGTGGCATGAGCCTTCCCGACGTCGTCTCACGCGAGCAGTGGCTGGCTGCCCGCAGGGACCTGCTCGCCAAGGAGAAGGAGCTGACCCACGCCCGCGACGCGCTCAACGCGGAGCGGCGCCGGTTGCCGATGGTGCTGGTGGAGAAGGAGTACCGGTTCGAGGGACCCGACGGTGAGGTCGGCCTGGTGGACCTGTTCGAAGGACGCCATCAGCTGATCGTCGGTCACTTCATGTTTGACCCCGAGTGGGAGGACGGCTGCGCGAGCTGCTCGGCCGGCGCCGACGAGATCTCGCCCGGCCATCTCGATCATCTGCACACGCGCGACACGACCTTCGCGTTCGTGTCCCGGGCGCCGTTTTCGAAGATCGAGGAGTACCGCAGGCGACGGGGGTGGGAGGTGCCTTGGTACTCGTCGTACGGAAGCGACTTCAACTACGACTTCCACGTCACGCTCGATCAGTCGGTGGCGCCGGCCGAGTACAACTACCGCTCGCAGGACGAGTTCGGAGAGCACGGCGCCGAGTTCGAGCTGGAGGGCGAGTTTCCGGGCCGCTCGAGCTTCCTGCGCGAGGGCCACCGCGTGTACCACACGTACTCGGTCTACGCCCGCGGCCTGGAGACCATCGGGGGCTCGTACTACCTGCTCGATGAGACCGCGCTCGGTCGCCAGGAGGAGTGGGAGGAGCCCAAGGGACGCGCCGTGTCCGCGCGCGGTGCCGTGCCCGACTTCTCGAGCTGAGCCGCCGGCAGTGAACTGAATAAGGTCCCGGGTTGGCGGTCGGCTGTCGTATGCGGCAGCGGGCGGCGTCGAGCATAGGGAGAACCCGCTTGGAGAAATGGGCCACGTTCGCGACGGTTGCGGGTGGAGCCGCGGCCGGCCTGACCGGCCTGTTGTTCGTCGCGGTCTCGATCAGAGTCGACGTGATCGCGAAGTCCCAGGAGCTCAGAACCCGGGCGGCCCAGACGCTGGCGCTGTTCGTGACGGTGCTGTTCATCGCGGTCCTGCTCTCGATCCCGGACCAGGCGCAAGCGGTGCTCGGGAGCGAGCTGATCGCGCTCGGTCTGTTGAACGGAGGCGTGAACCTCGCTCTGAATCGACGAGCACTGTCGAGTCCTGCCGCAGGCGGCACCGAGCGAGACGTGGCTGTGCTGCTGGATGCCGTGGCCCCGAACGCGGTCACGTCGATCCTGACCGCGATCGCCGGGATCCTCCTCGTCGCGGGGGTGGACGCCGGGCTCGACGTCCTCGTCCTGCCCGTGCTGTTCGCGCTCGCCGGGGGAGTCTGGAGCGCGTGGCTCCTGCTGACGAAGATCGTCAGCTAGCGTCGGGCTCGAATGGGGTCCCAGCCGGTGCGGGCGCGCAGTTCGCGTCCGCGGCGGTGGCGATGTCACTATTCAGCGTCAGCGTGAACGAACCAGTGATCCAGCAGCTCGTCGCCGGGCGCGCCGCAATCGGCGCCGGCGCATGGCTCGCGCCCAGACTCTCGGGACGGCTGTTCGGCCTCGATCCCGACGCCAATCCCCAGGGCGCGTACCTCGGGCGATTGTTCGGCGCGCGTGACGTCGCGCTCGCGTTC
>DATNKY010000705.1:0-8343 GCA_035603155.1 Solirubrobacteraceae bacterium | reverse complement strand
CCCCCCGGTCGGGAGCCTGTCGAGCCAGCCGAGCACGCCGCCGTACATCTTCGTCGCACCGACGAACTACGTGCCCGATGCTCCCGCGCAGCAGGGCCTGATGATCCTCGACCGCACCGGACGGCTGGTCTGGTTCTCGCCGGTCACGGACGGCAAGCCGTTTGACTTCAACACGCAGTCGTACCGGGGCAGGCCGGCGCTGACCTGGTGGCAGGGCGAGGTGACGGGCGCTCATGGCCTCGGCGTGGGGGAGATCGCCGACGGCTCGTATCGGACGATCGCGAACGTCAAGGCGGGCGACGGGCTGATGACCGACCTGCACGAGCTCAACCTGACCTCGTCGGGCACGGCGCTGATCACCGCGTACGAGACGACCACCGCCAACCTGTCATCCGTGGGCCAGAAGCGCAACGGGAAGGTGTTCGTCGGCCACGCGCAGGAGATCGACCTCAAGACGGGCAAGGTCCTGTTCGACTGGCGCAGCCTCGATCACGTACCGCTGAACGAGAGCTACCAGAACCCGCCCGCAAACCCGAAGGCGACGTTCGACTACTTCCACATCAACTCGGTCGCCGAGATGGATGACGGCAACCTGCTGATCTCGGGACGCAACACTTGGACGCTGTACAAGGTGGACCGTTCCAGCGGCAAGGTGATCTGGCGACTGAACGGGAAGCGGTCGAACTTCAGCGTCTCAACGGCGGCGCGGTTCTACTGGCAGCACCACGCGCGCGCGCAGGGCACGGCCGGTCTGACCGTGTTCGACAACGCCGGGCCCAACAAGGAGCGCCAGTCGCGCGGACTGTCGCTGTCAGTTGACACCAGTGCAATGCACGTCGATCTGGCGCAGGCCTACATCCACCCAGCCCGCTTTCTCTCCAACACGCTCGGGAGCACCCAGCTGCTCGATGACGGGCGCGTGTTCGTGGGGTGGGGTGACCAACCGTACTTCTCGGAGTTCGCGCCCGACGGGACGCTGCTGCTCACCGGGCAGCTGCCGATCGGCGTCCGCTCGTACCGCACGTTCGCGGCCAACTGGGTCGGTCAGCCGGCTGATCCGCCGCGGGTCGTCGCCAAGGCCAATCCCGCGAGCGGGTTCGTCGTCTGGGCCAGCTGGAACGGAGCGACCGAGATCGACAGCTGGACGGTCCTCGCAGGTTCTGACAAATCGTCGTTGACGCCGGTCGGCTCGCAGCCCTGGGGAGGGTTCGAGACGGCGATCGCGGTCAACTCGACAGGTCCGTATTTCGCGGTCGCCGCGATCGACCGCAACGGGAAGGAGCTGGGGCGCTCCGCGGTCGTGTAGACCGCGCCGCGCCGACAGGTCATGCAAGCGATGGTGCACAAACTGCCGGGCGGTTCTGGAGACACTCTGGGGGGTTGACGATGGAACGCAGCAGCAACGTGACATGGCAGGACGGCAACATCTCCCGCGCGCAGCGATGGCGGTCACTCGGCGCACGTGGCGCGACGGTCTGGCTCACCGGGCTCCCGGCGTCGGGCAAGTCGACGATCGGCGCCGGCCTCGAGGAGCGTCTCATCTCGGCGGGACGCTTCGCGTACCTGCTCGACGGCGACAACCTGCGCCACGGCATCTGCGGTGACCTCGGTTTCAGCGACACCGATCGCTCCGCCAACATCGTGCGCGTCGGCGAGCTCGCACGTCTGTTCGCCGACGCCGGCGCGATCGCGATCGTCGCGCTGGTCTCGCCGGTCGACGCGTCGCGCGCCGCGGTTCGCGAGCGCCACGAGCGGTGCGGGCTGCGGTTCATCGAGGTGTTCGTCGATACGCCGATCGAGGTCTGCAAGGCCCGTGACCCGAAGGCGCTCTACAGCCGTGCGCAGGCGGGTGAGATCCATGGCTTCACCGGTGTCGACGCGCCGTATGAGCCGCCGAGCAGAGCCGACCTGACGCTCACCGATGGCCTGACCGTGCCAGCCGCCGTCGACGCGCTGCTCGAGCTGCTCGACGAACCCAACGGGTCGACCGGTCACATCGGAAACGAACGAATTCAAGCGGCGGCCGCGACTCGGTCGGGCGGCTTCCGTCTAATCCACGAACAGAACGGAGTAGGTAAATGAGATTGATCGGAGCCGGCCTGCCGCGCACCGGCACGCTGTCGCAGAAGATCGCGCTGGAAATGCTCGGCCTGCGTCCCTGTTACCACATGGTCAACGTGCTCGGCGAGCTCGAGGAGACCGAGCGGTGGCGGCAGATCCTCCACAAGGATCTGCCGATCGAGGAGGTGTTGGCCGGCTTTGAGGCGACGGTCGACTGGCCCGGCTCGTACTTCACCGAGGACCTGATCGACATTTACCCCGACGCCAAAGTGCTGCTCAGCGTCCGCAGTGGTGAATCGTGGGCGCGCAGCATGCGCGACACGATCTGGGGTCTCCTCTACGGTGACACCTTCCTTCGCCATATCTCGGATGCCTGGCGGTCAATCGACACGCAGTGGAACTCCTACCTGTCGCTGATGGACGAGATGTGGAAGAGCAGCGGCCTGATGGAGGACGAGAACACGACCGCGCAGTACATGAGTGACGCGATGGACCGCTACAACGAACGGGTACAGCGGACCGTGCCGGCTGAGCGGTTGCTCGTCTGGTCAGTCGCCGACGGCTGGGAGCCGCTGTGCGAATTCCTCGAGCTGCCGGTCCCCGACCAGCCGTTCCCGCGCGTCAACGACAGCAAGCAGTTCAGCGAACGGATCATCGACGGCGCGCTGCTGGCGATCCAGCGTTACCGCGCTCAGGACGCCGAGGAGACAGTTCCCGCCGCGACCTGAGTCAGACCGGGATCGTCTCGCTGCGCGCGAGGCGGGTACCGAAGCGGTCCAGCGCGGCGACGGCGACGTACCCGTCCGCGGAGCCGAGCTCGATCGCTGTCTCAAAACCTGTCTTTCCGGCGGTCCCGATCGGCTGGACGGCGCTGCGCCGGCGCCCGATCAGGACCTGCCAGAGGGCTGTCTCGGTGGAGCCGTTCCAGCTGACGTACAGGGTCCGAGCTCCGGTCCGCGGCTTGCGGCGCACCGCGATCGCGGGCGCCGTGTTCGGCGTCCCGCGCCATGGGAGGCGCAAGCCCCGGTAGGAGAGCTGGCCGGGCACCAGTCTGAGGTCGGCGATCGCTTTCGCGTCAGGAGTGAACTCGCTGATGAACGGCTCGGCTCCCCAGCCGACCACGACGTGCCCGTTCGGGAGTATCTGAACGCTTCCCATCGACGAGGCGAGCAGCGGGGCGGGATGCACGTAGGCCGTCGCGACACGCACCGTGCGGCGCCGCTCATCGACGGCGAGCTTCAACGCGCGTGATTGGCTCGCGGACCGGATCGGCCCGTCGGAGCCGTTATCGAACACGGTCAACGTCCCGGGCAGCGGATGGCGGGCGTCATGCTGCCAGGAGAACTCGGCGCCGCGCCCGATCGCGAAGTCGCTGCGCTTGCCGCCGAGGCGCCAGATCACGGCCCCCGACCGGCGATCGATCTTGTACAGCGCCCACGTGTTGCGGGCCGAGAGCAGCAGGTGGCCGTCCGGCAGCGGCTGAACCGAGTTCACGTGCAGGTAGTCGACGACGCCTCCCGGGGCGCGCTGGCTCTCGGCCAGCGCGATGTGATCGAGCCCGCGCCATTCGAGCAACAGCCGGCCGGTGCGGACGTCGATCTCCTGGACGATCGAGTCATACACGGTCCCGTTGCGTGGACCGCCGATCGCGCTGACGTCGGCGCGCGTGATCGCCGGTCGGCAGGTGACCAGGGCTGTCCCCTCGGGCGTCAGCAGAAACTCGTGCAGATCGACCGTGTGGCCGTTGACCGCGCGGACTCGTGCCACCTCGCGGTAGAAGCGGTCCACGATCACGCCCTCGCCCTGGCCGTAGCCCTGCTTGTCGACCACCCCCTCCCACCACGTCAACACGGGCTCGCCGCGGTACTGCTGGACGCGAACGTTGGTCGCCCACCTGACGACCGGGCGAAAGAAGACGGGCTGGCCGTGGGAGTCGACGATCAGCGGGCCGCCCTGTGCACCGTGGATCGCCTTCGGGCCGAGCAGCAGATGGCTGCCGGGCCCGAACGCCCCGGCGACCGAGGTCTCGGCGATGCGCAGGTCCGGTCGGGAACGGAAGTCGTGGATCGCCTGGCCGGGCGCCTGAATCTGGGGTCCGCCGACGAGGTTGGCCTCGGTATTGCTCAGCAGCCGTGAGCCGTCGAGCGCCCAGGCGCCGACCGCGAGCACGCCGGCCGCCTTCAGAAGCTGGCGGCGCGAGAGGCGCGACTGAGGAGGAGTGTGTTCTTCTACCGACATGGAGGTTGGCTCGATTAGCGGGCGATCACCGGGCCGGTCGGGCGAGATCGACAGGCGGTGGACGGCAACCACATCGCCCTCGCCGGGACTCTCGATCCCCTACGGCTACCGCGCTCAGAGGAATGCAAACTAGGGATGAATCGCGGGCAGACCGCGCAGAGCTCGAGGCACCAGGGCCTCGAAAGCGCGCTTCTGCCTGTAAATCTCGTTGTGTCGGACGGGTGTGTACATCGGCGCTTGCCCCGCGGACATCAGGTCGATCGGGATGGTGCGCTCATGCCCGACACATCACCGGTCCACGGCAGCGCGATACCGCTGCCGCGACGGCAACTTCCTGACCAATGCGATACGAAAGGTGACCAGGCCACCGGTGGAGATGGTAGTCCATGCATACGCGCGCCTAGGCGATCCACACCCAACCCATTTGAAATCAACCATCTACGCTGCCTCGGGATGACACGCGTCCCATCCAACGTCGCCGATCTCGTCGGGCGCACCCCCGTCGTGCGACTTACGCACATGACTGACGGCAACGACGTGCAGTTGTTCGCCAAGCTCGAGGCGTTGAACCCGGGCGGTAGCGTCAAGGATCGGATCGGCGTGGCGATGATCGAGGCGGCCGAGCGCGAGGGCAGGATCGAGCCCGGCCGCACCACGATCGTCGAGGCGACCAGTGGCAACACCGGGATCGCACTCGCGTTCGTCTGTGCCGCGAAGGGGTACGAGCTGATTCTGACGCTGCCCGAAGGAATGAGTCGCGAGCGCGAGGGGTTGCTGCGGCTGTACGGCGCGCAGGTGCAGCTGACCGAGTCGCTGGGTGGCATGACCGAGGCCGTCCAGGCGGCTCAGGCCCTCGCCGCGCGCGAGGACGTCTTCCTGCCCGACCAGTTCTCGAACCCCGCCAATCCGGAGATCCACCGGCGCACGACCGGTCCCGAGCTTCTCGAGGCGCTCGACGGCCGGATTGACGTGTTCGTCGCTGGCGTCGGGACCGGCGGCACCGTGACCGGGGTCGGGGAAGCGCTCAAAGCGGCCAATCCCGCGTGCCGCATCGTCGCGGTCGAGCCTCGCAGCTCGGCGGTCCTGTCGGGCGGGGCTCCGGGGCCGCACAAGATCCAGGGGATCGGAGCCGGATTCGTGCCCAAGGTGCTCAACCGCGAACTGCTCGACGAGGTCATCGCCGTCGACGACGAGGATGCGATCGCGATCGCTCGCCGGCTCGCGCGACGAGAGGGCGTGCTCGCGGGGATCTCGTGCGGAGCGGCGGTCTGGGCCGCGCTCGAGATCGCCGCGCGCCCGGAGTCGCGCGGGGCGCGGATCGCGACGATCCTCCCGGATTCGGGCGAGCGCTACGTCTCGACGCCGTTCTTCGCGCCTTAGAGCGTTGATGCTCAAATTACGTTCGTCCCGACAGACCGGAGTAGGCGCCTCGCTACGCTGTGGGTCAATGTTCGGGCTCGGCCTGATCAGGCGCACGGTTGCGGAGATCGGGCGCGACGTGTCCGCGGCCCGGAGCCGCGACCCGGCTGCCCGGGACGTCGGCGCGCTGGAGGTTCTGGCGGCCTGGCCGGGTGTGCACGCGCTGCTCGCGCACCGGGTGGCGCATGCGCTGCACGAGGGCGGCGCGCCGCTGCTGCCGCGGTTGATCGCGACGACGGCGCGGTCGATCACCGGGATCGAGATTCACCCGGCGGCCGAGATCGGCGACGGCTTCTTCATCGACCATGGGATGGGGGTCGTGATCGGCGAGACGGCGGAGATCGGCGCCGACGTGACGCTCTATCAGGGCGTGACGCTCGGCGGCACCGGGTTTCAGACCGGCAAACGCCACCCGACGATCGAGGACAACGTCACGATCGGCTCGGGAGCGAAGCTGCTCGGGCCGATCACGATCGGCCATGGCGCCAAAATCGGCGCCAACACCGTCGTGATCCACGACGTGCCGGCGAATTCGACCGTGGTCGGCAACCCCGGCCATCCGGTCCGCGTCGAGGGACGTAAACCCGAGGGCCCGGATGCGGACTGGATCCACCTGCCCGACCCCGTCGCCGATGCGATCAAGGGCCTGTCGGCACGGATCGCCGAGCTCGAGGACGCCGAAGCGCGGCGCCGTCCGCCCGACGCCGAGGTGCGCCCTCTGCGCCGCGCGGCGAATGGCACGGGCGAGCCCGACGGACGCGCTAACCCGTCGCTGGGACCGAGTCCCGCCGGGGGCTGACGCTCGCGCGCAGGTGCGCGCGTACGGCCGCGACGACCTCATCGGCCTGAGCCTCGCTCAGCGCCGGGCTGATCGGTATCGCGACATTCATCGTGGCGGCGAGCTCCGTCCCGGGCAACGGAACCCGGGGCGCGAACTCGCGCATCGCCGGCTGCTCGTGGGTAGGCGCGCGGTAGTAGCTTCGGGCCTCGATCTCCCGCGCTCGGAGCGCCGCTGCGAGCGACTCGGGGTCGGGGGTGCGCACGACGTACAGGTGCCAGGCCGGATCGGCGCCGGCGCCCGCCTGCGGCAGCGCCACCAGCCCGGCGAGCCCCGCGCGCTCGTAGTACTCGGCGGCAGCCCTGCGGCCGTCGGACCAGCGATCGAGGTGGGGCAGCTGCACCCGCAGAATCGCCGCCTGGATTGCGTCCAGGCGCGAGTTGTAGCCGACCTCGTCGAACGTGACCTTGTCGCGCGAGCCGTGGAAGCGCAGACTGCGCGCCCGCTCCGCGAGCTCCGGGTCCGAGGTCGTTATCGCCCCGCCGTCGCCGAACGCCCCGAGGTTCTTGGACGGGTAGAAGCTGAACGTCGCGATCGTCCCGAGCGACCCTGGCCGGCCGTCGGCTGTCCGGGAGCCAAGCGCCTGAGCGGCGTCCTCGAGCACCGGGACGCCGAGCGCCTCGATCTCGGCGATCGGGGCGACGTTGCCGAACAGGTGCACGGCGATGACCGCCTTCGTGTTGGGCGTCAGCGCCGCCTTGACGGTCTCCGCGGTGACGCAGAACGTCTCCGGGTCGATGTCGCAGAACACGGGCCTGGCGCCGGTCGGTCCGATCGCCTCGGCGCTGGCGTAGAACGTGAATGACGGCACGACGACGTCGTCGCCGGGTCCGACATCGAGCGCCCGCAGCGCGATCGTGATTGCGTCCGTCCCGTTGGCGACGCCGACTGCGTGGCCGGCACCGAGATACTCCTCGAGCTCGCGCTCGAAGGCTTGCACCTCGGGTCCGAGGACGAAGCGGCCCGAGTCGACGACGCGCAGGATCGCTTCGCGAAGCTGATCGTGCAGCGGCTCCAACGTCGTCGACGTGTCAAACAGTGAGATCGCCACTAACGCTCCGGGTCGGCGCCGGCGTCGAGCGAAAGCTCGGGATCCTCGTAGCGCGGCCGAGCGTGCGCGTCGGGGTCGGGGAGGTTGTAGCGGGCGCGGACGAGGTACAGCGGCCGTCCCTTGACCTCGTCATAGATGCGGCCGACGTACTCGCCGATGATCCCGATCGCGATCAGCTCGATCCCGCCGAGCAGCAGTACGACGATCGTCAGCGCGCTGAAGCCCGGCAGGTAGGAGCCGAGTATGCGGAGCACGATCACGATCGGAATCGCGATGAACGCGAGCGTCGAGATCATGAACCCCAACAGCGTCGCGAGTTGCAGCGGGCGATGCGAAAACGACGAGATCGCGTCAAGCGAGAAGCGAAGCATCTTGGAGAGCGTGTACTTCGTTTCGCCGGCGTATCGCGCGTCGCGCTGGTAGGGGACCGCCGCCTGTGTGTAGCCGACCCAAACGGTCATCCCGCGCAGGAACCGGTTGCGCTCGCGCATCGACAGCAGCGCGTCGAGCGGGTGACGATCGAGCAGCCGGAAGTCACCGGAGTTGCTCTGCAGCTCCACCTGGGCGAGCTTGTCGAACAGCCGGTAGAACCAGCGGGCGGTGCTGAGCTTGAAGCGCGACTCGCCGGCGCGCTGCTCGCGGACCGCGTAGACGACGTCGCAGCCCGCCCGCCAGTGGTCGAGCATCGTCTCGATCAGCTCCGGCGGGTCCTGGAGGTCGGCATCGAGCATGACCA
>DATNKY010000442.1:0-3228 GCA_035603155.1 Solirubrobacteraceae bacterium | reverse complement strand
GGCTATGACGACAGCCTAACTCCGCCGACAATCCCGCCGTCAGCCGTTCAGCGCCTTATCCTGGCGGGGACGGGGGTCGAGCGGCGGAGGGTCGGATGACGGTGTGCCGCTCGTGTGGCACCGAACTCCTCGACAAGGCGCGGTTCTGCCACGGTTGTGGCTCAGCAGTTGCCGCGATTGCTGCCCGAGCTGAGTACAAGCAGGTGCTATCGAGCGCTTAGCGGGCGCACCGGCCGCTGAGCATCTAGCCATGCGCGACATCTGGCAGCTGCGGCCACGGGCCCTGCTGGCGAAGGCTTGCGGCGACGTCGCGGAGTATGCGCGGCTGCGGGATAACTACCGCGACTTGGCGACATCGCTTGGCTTCGAAGGTCACGTCGACTGGGCCGAAGCGATGCCGTGAGGCCGGCCCGGGCTTACAAACATGGTCGAACCCCGTACGAAATGCCTGGTCGTCGGTAACCTCGCGGGCATGCTGTTCGCCGCCCTGCGCGACATGCGATGGCGAATGCGGCGCCTCGTCATCGCGGTCGTCAGCACCGGACTGATCTTCGCGATGACGCTCGTGTTGACCGGACTGGCGAACGGCTTTCAGGTGGAGGCCCAGCGAACCGTCGATTCCCTGGGCGTCGACGCATTCGTGGTCAAGGCCGGCGCGGCCGGACCGTTCCTGGGTGCGACACCATTCGCCGAAGTCGACCTGGCTCGGCTGGCCGCCGAACCCGGCGTCGTGGCTGCGGCCCCACTGGCCACCGCGCAGTTGACGGTAAAGGAAGGTACGTCAACGCGAAACACCACGGCCTTCGGCGCGCCGGAGCACGGACCCGGCATGCCGCGCGTCGAGCAGGGTCGGGCACCGTCGACGCCGGACGAGGTCGCGGTGTCGAGCACGCTGGGTTGGCACGTAGGCGACGATATGCAGGCGGGTGCGCACGCATTGCGGATCGTCGGCATTGTGCCCAATTCCACCGCACTGGCGAAGAGGCCCAATATCTTCCTGACAACCGAGGGCCTGCAGCAGCTGGCGTACAACGGGCAGCCGCTGGTCACATCGATTGGGGTCGTCGGCGCACCCCGACAGCTCCCGAGTGGCTACCAGGCCCTCGACCGAGCAGCCGGTGTCGACGACCTGCTGTCGCCGGTGAAGTCGCCTGCGGGTGCGATCACGATTATGGCCACCTTGCTGTGGATCGTGGCGGTGCTGATCGTCGGATCATTGGTGTACCTCTCGGCGCTCGAGCGGTTGCGCGACTTCGCGGTGTTCAAGGCGATTGGCGTGCCTACGCGGTCGATCCTGGCCGGGCTCGCGCTGCAGGCGGTTGTCGTCGCGCTGCTCGCGGCGGTGCTGGGCGTCATCCTTGCGCAGCTGCTGGCCCCGTTGTTCCCGATGACTGTCGTGATTCCTGCGGGTGCCTACCTGGCGTTACCCCTGGTCGCGATTCTGGTCGGTCTGCTGGCCAGCCTCGCCGGACTGAGGCGCGCGGTAACGGTCGATCCTGCGCTCGCGTTCGGAGGTCCTTGAGCCGTGGGGGATCTGAGCATTGCCGACCTCGTCGTCGAGTACTCCAGCGGCGGGTACGCGGTCCGGCCGATCAACGGTCTGAGCCTCGATGTGCCGGCGGGATCGCTGATGATCCTGCTCGGGCCCAGCGGCTGCGGGAAGACCACCCTGCTGTCCTGTCTGGGTGGGATTCTGCGCCCGAAGTCCGGGTCAATCACGTTCGACGGCGTCGACATCACGGCGCTGGAAGGCGGTGTGCTGGCCAAGTACCGCCGCGACCAAGTTGGGATTGTCTTCCAGGCGTTCAACTTGGTGCCGAGCCTGACCGCTCTGGAGAACGTGATGGTCCCGCTGCGCGCGGCCGGAATGTCACGCTCGGCTACCCGCCAGCGCGCCGAGGAACTGCTGACGCAGGTAGGTCTTGCGGATCGTCTAAAACATCGCCCCGGTGACCTCAGCGGCGGGCAGCAACAACGCGTTGCCGTTGCTCGTGCGATCGCTTTGGATCCGCCCCTGATCCTCGCCGACGAGCCGACCGCCCACCTTGACTTCATCCAGGTAGAGGAGGTGCTGCGACTGATCCGCTCGCTGGCTCAGGGCGAACGGGTGGTGGTGGTTGCGACCCACGACAGCCGGATGCTGCCGCTGGCCGACCGCGTCGTCGACCTGGTACCTGCTGTCGCGTCGACGAGCCGGCCGCCGGAGACTGTGCACCTGAAAGCCGGTGAGGTGCTGTTCGAGCAGAGCACCATGGGCGATCTGATCTACGTGGTTTCCGAAGGCGAGTTCGAGATCGTGCGCGAAGTAGCCGAAGGCGGTGAGGAATTGGTCAAGGTAGCCCGGCCCGGCGACTACTTCGGCGAATTCGGTGTGCTGTTCAACCTGCCACGTTCGGCGACCGTGCGCGCCCGAACCGACGCGAAAGCCGTCGGCTACACCGCGCATGCGTTCCGGGAACGGCTCGGCGTAAAGGGTCTGGGTGACCTGATCGAGCGCCGCGAGCTTCCCGGCGGCTAATGGCAAGAAGCGGTGCCGAAGCGAAGCGGATATAAAGAAAGGTGTGACTACCAGCTTTCACGACGTCATCAAGTCCAAGTACCTGCTGTTGACCACGTTCACCAAGGACGGTCGACCCAAGCCGACCGCGATCTGGGGTGTGCCTGAGGGCGACAAGCTTCTGGTGATCACCGATGACGGGTCGTGGAAGACCAAGCGGATTAAAAACACTCCGCGGGTGACGATCGCCAAGAGCGGATCGTTGGGTAAGCCCAAGAGCGACGACGTCGAAGGCGTCGCCCGGGTGCTGCCGAAATCGGAGACCCGCCGGGTCTACAACGCGGTCCTCAAGCGGTACTGGTACCACGCCCCGTGGTTCTACGTGCACTCCGTCGTGCGGGGCGGAATCGACAAGGTTCACGTGGGCCTGGAGATCACGCCGCCCGTTGGTTAGCCAAGCTTCCCAGCCCCTGGGCGTTGCCTTTATCGGAGCGTTATAGTAGCCGGATGCGTCTGTTTCGTCTGAGCCTTGTCGTCCGCGCCGGCCTCGCAGCGCTCGCGCTCAGTGCCTCCCCGATGTTCATCCCGCAGGCCGCCCACGCGGATCCGCTGGGTCCGTGTGACGGTTGTACATCGAACGACTCGACCGAGGATTTCCCGATCCCGCGGCGGATGATCTCGACGACGTGCGACGCCGAGCAAATCCTTGCCGCCGCGCGGGACTTCGAGCC
>DATNKY010000752.1:0-4220 GCA_035603155.1 Solirubrobacteraceae bacterium | reverse complement strand
TCCGCGCAGCAGGGCGAGCTCGAACTGGTCGCGCTCGGGGTAGGTGGACTCGACCGCGGGGTCGGCCGGCGCGCCGTAGCTGCGGGGATCGATGTCGGCGCCGCCGATCAGCAGGAGCCCGTCGATCAGCTCGAGCAGCTGCTGCGGCGCGCGGCGATCGACGGGCAGCAGGATCGCGATCGCGCCCGTCCGCTGCAGCCCGGAGACGTACGAGTCGGCGACCAGGTGAGCCTCCTGGTCCCAGAACGCCCAGCGAGCGCGCTCCTTGACCGCGCAGATGCCGATGATCGGCTCAGACCGTTCGTTCATAGCGCGCGCGCTCCCAGTCGCTGACCGCCTCGCGCCAGGCGCTGAGCTCCCACGCGCGAGACGTCCTGTAGTAATCGCAGAACACCTCTCCGATTATGTGACGGAAGGTCGTGTCGGCGTCGAATGCCGCCAGTGCGCTCTCGAGCGAGCCCGGCAGCGGCGCAAGCTCGTCGCGGTCGGATGCGTCGCCCTGGATCGGTGCCGGCGGCGTGGCTCCGCGCCGTAGTCCGTCCACGGCGGAGGCGACCAGCGCCGCGAGCGCGAGATACGGGTTGGCGTCGGCACCCGGTCGCCGGCACTCCAGTCGCGACTGCTCGGGCCGGTCACCGCGCACCGCACGGACCGCGCACGAACGATTCTCGAGCCCCCAGCTCGCGTTGACCGGCGCGAACCAGCCGGGGATCAGCCGCTTATAGGAGTTGATCGTCGGGTTGAACATCAGCGAGGCGGCCGGCAGGTGTTCGAGCACGCCTGCGATCGCGGCTGCAAAAGGCTTGGGCAGTTCGCGTGAGGCCTGATCGGGGGCGAACGCGTTTAGGTCGTCGGCCCAGCACGAGAGGTGGACGTGGCCGCTTGAGCCCTCCTGTCCCGGTTGCGTCTTTGCGAGGAAGCTCGCGTGCAGCCCCAGCGACGCCGCGACCTCCTTGACGGCGAGCTTGACAAACAGCGCATCGTCCGCGGCCCGCAGCCCTTCGCGCGCGGCGATGTTGAGTTCGAGCAGGCCCGGCCCGGCCTCGGTGTGGATCGCCGACAGTTGCACGCCGAGCGCATCCAGCGCGGGGACGATGCGTGCGATGAACTGCTCGAAGCGGCTCACCTCGCTGAGGCTGTAGCTGAGGCCGCTCGAGAGCGGGCGGTCGTCGCCGTCGCGCAACCGGATCTCGTATTCGATCGCCGCCAGCGCGACGTAGCCGAGCTCGCTCAACTGGTCGAGGACGCCACGGAGCGTCTCGCGCGGAGACAGCTCGAACGGCGACCCATCGGGCCACGCCGGGGTGCACAGGCAGATGCGCCAGCCCGGCAGCCACGAGAGCTCGTGCATCGTCGTCGTATCTGGGTGCACTACCAGATCGCCCGCTCCCGAGCGGATCCCGAAGCGCTCGTAGTCGGTGATCGGAGTGTCGACCGGATCGAGCGCGAGCAGCAGATCGGTCATCACGGTCCCGTTAGCGATCGCGGCCTCGAATGCGTCCGGGCGTAGCGCCTTGCCCTTGACCGAGCCATGCAGATCGGGCATTCCCAAAAGGACGAAGCCCTCGGCAGCGCGCGGCTCGCCGACGGCCGCCGCCAGGTGCGACAGCGACGTCTGTGTCATGACAGCGATTGCTTGATCGTGCGCTGCACGTCGGCGATCGCGGACGTGAAGCGCTGAATGATCTCGGCGAGATCGTCGTCTGTCGCGACGAACGCCGGCGCGAGCAGCACCTGGTCGCCGGTGTACCCGTCCGATGTCGAGTGCGTCGAGGTGACAAGCACGCCGTGCTCGAACGCGGTCTGGTCGACGAGCGAAGCGGCGTCGAGATCGTCTGCGAGCAGCGATTCGCCATCGCGCGGATCGACCAGCTCGACCCCGAGCAGGAACCCGCGGCCACGGACCTCGCGCACGATCTCTGAGTCAGACAGCGCCTGCTCGAGCTCGGCGCGTAATGACGGCCCGCGCGTGCGGACGCGCTCGATCAGGTCGCGCTCGATCAGCGCGTCGAGCACCGCGAGCCCGACCGCGCACGGCAACGGCGCCCCGTCCCAGGTGTGGCCGTGCTCGAAGTTGCGCGAGCCGGCGGCCAGCGGCTCGAACACGGCATCGGTGCACAGCGCGGCCGCGAGCGGCGCATACCCCGCGCCGAGTCCCTTGCCGCCGGTGATGATGTCGGGCTCGATCGGCAACTGCTGGGCGGCGAACCAGCTGCCGGTGCGCCCCATCCCGGTCACGACCTCATCGAACACGACCAGAAACCCGTGGCGCTCGCGGCGCTCCGCGAGCCCTTCCCAGAACAGGTCCGGCGGCGTGTAGCCCGGCAGCGCCGCGGCGCTGACCGGCTCGCAGAAAAACGCGGCGATCGTCTCGGGGCCGGCGCAGTCGAGCACGCGGTCGAGCTCCCCGAGCGCCGCCTCGCCGGTCGGATCAAAGCGCCACGTCGCCGGCCCGATGTGGGGGTGGCTCGGCAGGTAGTCCCCATAGGGCTCCTGCAGGCTCGCGCGCCCGGTCAACGCGAGCGCGCCCATCAAGGCCCCGTGGTAGGACTGCGCTTGGGTGATGACCCGCCACCGCTGCGGCTCGCCGCGATCGACGTGGTACTGGCGAACCAGCCGCAGCGCCGTCTCGTTGGCCTCCGACCCACCGGACGTCAAACGAACCCGCGCCATCTCCGGAGCAGCGGCCTCGAGCAAGCGGTCCGCGAGGCGCTCCTGGGGCTCATTGGTGAAGTGATGGTTATAGATGTAGGAGATCCGCTGCGCCTGCTCGCGCGCGGCCTGCACGATCTCGGTAGCGCCATGGCCGAGGCACGCGACCATCGCGCCGCCCGAGCACGCGTCCAGCACCTCGAATCCCGTGTCGGTATACAGCCGCACTCCCTCACCGCGCGCGATCACGGGGTAATCGAGATCGAGCAGCCGCGGGAACACGTTGCTGTCAGCGGCGACGGTCATCGCTTCGCGCCAGTCAGCGCCCGGTCAACCCGCGTGTCAACGGCCACGGGCAGCCCCCTCGCCGATCCCGGCGACGCGCCCGAGGAATGCGTCGAACAGGCCCCACGCCGCCGCGCGGCTCTGATCCGCGCGCAGCAGCGTCTCCTCGAGCAAGCCATCGGGATCGACGCCCTCCTGGTCGAGCTCGTGCCGGTAGACGTCGACCCACAGCTTCATGATCTCGGGCGTCACCTCGGGATGAAACTGGACGCCGAGGCTGCGCCCGAACGTGTACGCCTGCGGCCCGACCGGGCTATCGGCGAGCACCTCGGCGCCCGGAGGCGCCGTGAACGTGTCGAAGTGCCACTGAAACCAGGGCCCCTCGGGCACGAGCGCGCTGTCGGCCGTTCGGACCGGGAGCCACCCGACCTCGGACTCCCCGCGGAACGACTCCCCGCCGAGCGACCGTGCCAAAAGCTGGCCTCCGAAGCAGATCCCGAGCACCGGGACGTCGGCATCCACGGCCTCGCGTAACAGCTCCTGCTCGCGCCCGACCCACGGGATCGAGTCGTCAAACGCCGCGAACTCCGAACCGAGCGAGACGATCATGTCGTACTCGCGCGGCTCGATCGGACGCCCCTCGACATCAATCCGGTACACGACCTGCTCGGCCCCGCGCTCGGCCAGCCACTCGAGCACATAACCGCCGGGCGTCGGCTCCTCGTGCTGGATCACCAGCGCGCGCAGCGGGGTCATTGCGCGTCCCCGGCCGCGACCGCGCCCAGCTGCGCCCCGCCGAGCTCGCGCTCGACCTCGACAGCGATCTGCCCAACCACGGATGCGAAGCGGCCGACCATCTCGGCGAGCTGCGCGTCAGACGTCGTGAACGGCGGCGCGAACAGGCTCTGGTCACCGGCATAGCCGTCGCGTGTCGGCTGCGTCGAGAGGATCACGAGGCCCTGCTCGAGCGCGAGGTCATCGATCCGCCCGGCGACGCCGAGCTCCGGCGGGAGAAACGAGAAGCCATCGCGCGGGTCAACGTAATCGACACCCAGCAGATAGCCATGACCACGGACCTCGCGCACGATCGGGATGCCGGCCAGCGCCCCGGCGAGCTCGTCGCGCAGCCTCGGTCCGCGCTCGGCCACGCGCTCCACCAGCTGCTCGCGCTTGAGCGCCTCGAGCACCGCAAGCCCGACGGCGCACGGAAGCGGAGCTCCGTCCCACGTGTGGCCGAGCGTGAAACGGCGCGATCCGGCGGCCACGGCTTCATACACGCGTTC
>DATNKY010000387.1:0-2311 GCA_035603155.1 Solirubrobacteraceae bacterium | reverse complement strand
AGGTCCACCGGCCCGACCAGCACAGCTCCGCGGTAACCGGGCGGTGGATTCGATCAGGCGACCGCGGCCTGAGTCGCCTCGACCTCTGAGCCACGCTCCACGAGCAGTCCGATCCCGGCTCCGGCGAACGCAAGACCCGCGCCCACGACCATCGCGATGTGCAGGCCGTGCAGGAAGGCCGCATCCGAAGCGTGGATGATCGCTTGCTGCAGGACATGAGGCATCTTGGCGGACACCGGCGCGATGCCGGACCCCACGATGTCCTTCTGCCCCAGCACGGCCTGAGCGACCTGTCCCCGCACGCCGTTGCGGGCAAGTGAGGCTCCGAGGACGGCTCCAACCGAGGAGACCAGGATCGAGCCGAGCACCGAGGTCCCCAACACGCCGCCGAGCTGCTGGGCGGTGGACTGAAGCCCGCCCGCGACGCCGCCACGGTCCACCGAGACGTTGCCGAGGATCGCCTGGGTGGTCGAGGTGATGATCAGCCCGAGCGCGAGACCGATGCACACAAACCAGGGCCACAGCGAGCTGTACGGGGAGTCGACATTGAGACCCGTGAGCCCGAGGAAGGCGATCCCGAGGATCGTCATGCCCGCCACGAGGGGCGGCCGCGGACCGAGGCGCTGGGTCAGGATGCTGCCCAGGATCGGGCTGACGATGAAGGTGGCGGTGAGCGGGAGCAGCTTGACCCCCGTCTGCACCGGTGTGTATCCGTGGACGTTCTGCAGGTAGAGCGTCACGAAGAAGAGGACGCCGAACAGGCCCATGAACCCGATAACGGCGAGCGCCGTGCCCGCCGACACTGACCGAGAATGGAAGATGTCCATCGGCAGCATCGGATTCCGGGCGCGCAGCTCGATTGCCACGAACAGCGCCAGACCCACCAGCCCGGCGATCCCGAAACCGAGCACGTAGGCAGACAGCCAACCGTGGTTCTGGGCCTTGATCAGCGCCCAAACCAGCAGGGACAGACCGGCCGTGAGGGCGAGCAGACCGGGAATGTCAAAGCCCTCGGGGACAACGGACTCGCGGGATTCCCGGACGACCGTCAGCGTGGTGGCGAGCGTGACGGCGCCGAGCGGCAGGTTGAGTAGGAAGATCGACTGCCACGAGACGTGCTCCACAAGCAGGCCTCCGACGATCGGACCTGAGGCGACCGCCAGCGCCGACGTCGCGCCCCAGACGCCAACCGCGCGAGTCAGCTTGTCTGCTGGAAAGGTGGCACGGAGGATCGCCAGGGTGTTGGGCAGAAGCATCGCACCGGAAACGCCCTGGATCACGCGGAAGACGACCAGCATGCCGATCGACGTCGACACGGCACAGCCCAGCGAAGCCAGCGCGAACCCGGTGACGCCGATGGAGAAGAACAGCCGACGGCCGAACCGGTCTCCGAGCGTGCCTCCGGGAATCAGCAGGACGGCGAGCGCCAACAGGTAGCCGTTGGTCACCCATTGCAGACCAGCCAGCGTGGAATGGAGATCGCGCTGGATCGTGGGGTTGGCCACGCTCACGACGGTGCCGTCGAGGGCGACCATCATCACCCCGAGCGCCACGGCCACCAGCGTCAGTGCCGGATGCCCCTTCCGCCGCGTTGTCGGCGGGCCAGAGGAGTCTGCGGCTCGTTCCGCGACGTTTGTCATGATCGGGTCCTCAAGTCGAGTTCTCTAAAGCGGGTCAGCTATGTTCCGCTTCTAAACGGTACACACCTGTCTCATTTTGTGCAAGACTGGGCCGCCCTCGATGTCCGAACTCAAACCGATGCGCAGCGACGCCAGTCGCAACCACGAGACGATCGTGACCAGCGCGATCGCCGTGCTGGTCGAGTCACCGCGGGCCAGCATGCGAGAGATCGCCGACGCGTCTGGCACCGGGCGCACGACCCTGTACCGGCATTTTCCGGATCGCGATGCTCTCGTGGCGGCCATCTATCAGCGCGTCCTGGACGAAGCCGACGCTACGACCGCGCGCTTCCTCGACGCGGCCACCGGCGACGAAGATCCCGTGGCGCTGATTGCCGAGCTCGCCGCGGAGCTTGCGGGGCTGGGCGATCGCTACCGATTCCTCGAGCAGCATTATCCTGCCAATCCGTCCATGAACCCGGAGCACGAGACCGAGGGCGGGGTGCGGCTTCTCGACTACCTGACTGCGGCCCAGCGCGCCGGGCGGATCCGCCCTGACCAAGCCGCCGACTGGCTGTTCGCGGCACTCGTGGCGGTGATCACACGCGCGGCCGGTTATCGGTTCGGTGACGCTGACGCGCGCGCGGAGATGGTCGCCGCGACGGTCACAAGCCTGATCTCGCCTCCGCCCG
>DATNKY010000281.1:0-5438 GCA_035603155.1 Solirubrobacteraceae bacterium | reverse complement strand
GGCGCCGCCTGTGTAGAGCTCGAGGATCACGTCAGGCTGGCCGTCACTCTCGATGTCGAGCACCCGGACCGATGAGGTGTGGGGCCCGAGCAGGGCCGGGTCACACCGCTTGGCGCAATAGCGCGACGACACGGGCTGGTCGTAGCGCTCCTGCCCCGCACGGACGATCCGCAGTCGCATGTCGGTGACCTTCGGCGCCGAGCCGGAGAACGTCAGCGTCGCCTTGACGCCGCCGGCGCTCGCGGTCTGCGTGGTCGCCTTGCCGGCCGCAAGCGCGACGGCAGCCAGCGCGAGCATCAGCGCCACGGCCGCTACGAGAAGAACAGATGCGCGTTTCGGGGTCACGTGCGAGCGCGCATCGTACTCGCTCGCTGCAGCCCCGCAAGCCCTCGGGCGACGGCCGGGCCGCTAGAGCACGGGCTCCGGCAGAGCGCCCGAGCGCAGCCGCCGGATGCCCTCGAGGTATACGAGCCCCATGCCGATCACGGCACCCGGGATCCCCTCGAGCGCGGTCACGATCGTCGTGTCGCTGCGGCCGGGGATCGTGAACCCGTGAATGATCAGGCCGAACAGCACCGCGCCGGCCAGAGCACCGATGAACGCGCCGACGATCCCGCCCCAGAAGCGATCCGGGAGCCAGATCGTGAAGTGCCAGAGCGCCAAGCCCATCATGACCCACGCGAGCACGCCCATCAGCGACGTCTCCCGTGGCGACGGTTGCGCGCTTTCGACTTCGTCTGACGGCTCTGCTTCGGGTTCTGGGCGACGCCCTCGTTCTCGGCCTCGTCCGGGGCACGCTGGAAGCCGTTGCCGCCGTCGTCCTCTGCCTCGGGGCGGTTGAGGTCGGGCTCGCTCTCCGGGCCTGCGGAGGGCTGGACCTTGGCCTCGCGCTCGAGGTCAGCCTCGTGCTCTACCTCGGCCTCGTGCTCTACCTCGGCCTCGGTTTCCGTGTTGCGCGCAAGGCGCTTGGTCAGCGTCGAGGTGTGGCGCGAGGGCTCGGCCTCCTCCTCGGCGATGTCACGTTTCAACTGCTCGAACTCCGCGGCCGAGACGGTCTCGGGCTCGGGCTCGGTGATCCGGCCACCGCGCCGGCGCGAGCGCTGACGGACCGGCTCGACATCGGATCCCACAGACGCGTACGGCGGGACCATGCCGAGCTCGGCGACGATCCGCGCTCGACGTCCGCGATACACGGGCTCGCGCTCCTTCCAGTGCGTCAGGACCGGCGACGCGATGAAGATCGACGAGTAGGCGCCGGACGCGACCCCGATCAGCAGCGCGAACGCGAAGTCCTTCAGCGTCGAACCGCCGAACAGCAGCAGCGCGATGACCGGCAGCAGCGTGCACGTTGTTGTGGCGATCGATCGCGTCAACACCTCGCTCATGGAGCGGTTGACGATCTGCGAGAACGCGGCCCGCGGCATCCGCGGGATGTTCTCGCGCACACGGTCGAACACGATGATCGTGTCGTACATGGAGTAGCCCAAGATGGTGAGCAGGGCCGCGACCGTATCGACCGTCACCTCCCTTCCGGTCAACGCGTAGACGCCGCTGGTGATCAGCAGGTCGTGCGCCAGTGCGATCAGCACCGGGATCGAGAACTTCCACTCGAATCGCAGCGCCACGTAGGCCGAGATCACCAGCAGCGAGGCGATGATCGCGATCACGGCCGAGTTGGCGACCGTGCGCCCGAAGGTCGGGCCGACCGACTGGTTGTCGAATGTCTTGACGCCGTACTTGTTATCCAGCGCGAGCTTGACCTTGGTCACGCCCGCGGGCTGCAGCAGCTTGGACGAGATCTGGAAGGTGTCGCCCTTGCCGACCTTCTGCACCTCTGGGCTCGGCGCACCGGCATTGCCGGCGACCGTGGCGACTCCGGGCGCGGTCGCCGGCCGCACGAGCGTCGTCGTGATCCGAGTCCCGGAGGTGAAGTCGATCCCGAGGTTGAGCCCGCGGCCGCCGATCGCGAGCGCCCCGATCAACAGGATCACGCCCGACATCGAGAAGAAGTAGCGCGAGGCGCCCATGAAGTCGAACCTCCACGTGCGCCGCTTCTCGCGGACGCCGAGCGCCGACGGACGGGCGATCAGATGCGAGTCGCCCATCGTCATCAGGATCGCCTGGGTCGCCAGCACCGCCGTGAACAGCGACACGATCACCCCGATCCCGAGCGTGAACGCGAAGCCCTGAACCTCGGCGGTCGCGAGCACGAACAGGATGAACGCGGTCATGATCGTCACCACGTTCGCGTCGATGATCGCCGTCAGACCCTTCTTGTAGCCAATCGCGATCCCGGAGCGGATCGATCTCCCCGCACGGATCTCCTCCTTGACGCGCTCGAAGATCACGATGTTCGCGTCCGCCGCGACACCGATCGTCAGGATCAGGCCGGCGATCCCGGGCAGCGTCAGGGTGATCGGGATCAGCTTGATCAGCGCGTAGAAGTAGAGCGCGTACGCGATCAGCCCGGCCACCGCGATCAGGCCGAGCAGCCGGTAGTAGAGCAACAGGAACAGCATCACGACGATCAGGCCGGCGGCGCCCGCGATCAGCCCCTGGTGGAGCGCCTGCTTGCCGAGCGTCGCCGAGACCTGGGACTCGGAGATCAGCTTGAGGTTGATCGGCAGCGCGCCGAGGCGCAGCTGGGTCGCGAGGTCAGAGGCCGACTGCTGCGTGAAGCCGCCGGTGATCTGGGCGCCGTTGCCGCCTGTGATCCCGTCCGGATAGACGGTGTAGTCGATCGACGGAACCGTCAGCAGTTGCGTGTCCAGCGCGACCGCGAAGTGCTGGACGAGCTTCTGACCGAGCGTCGAGACGTCCTGGCCGCGGTGCGCGATCTGCCCCGTGACGTCCTGAAATGCGGTGTTTCCGGTCGAGTTGAAGCCGAACTGGACGTCGGGATTGCCCCCGGTGTCGGTCGACGCCTGCGGGTTGGTGATGTCCGAGCCGCGCAGCGCGACGTTGTCCTTGAGCACGAAGAACTGCGCCTTAGGGTCGGAGAACTCGAGCGTCTTGCCCGTGTTGTTCGGGTTCGCGGCCAGCAGCACGACGGTGCCCTGCTGAACCACGACCACCTGGCCGTCGGACGCGCTCACGCCCGGCGGCAGCTGCGTCGCGAGGTTCTTGACCGCCTGCGCGTGGCTGGTCGAGTAGAGCTCGTTGTCGGGGCCGGCGAGCAGGCAGTGCTGCCCGGGCGTCGGAGTCGTGCCGTCCTGCTTGGCCTTGGCCGCGCACGCGGCGCTCCCGGGCGCCCCGAACATGTAGTACTGCGGCCCCAGGCGAGCGTTGTGCGGGCTGGCCGACCTCGGCTGCTTGGCGGCCAGCTGGACGGCCTGATAGAGGTTCATGCTGCCTGCGTTCGGCGACCCCGGCGGCGCGAAAGTCGTCCCCTGGCTGATCGTGACCGCCTGCGGATCCTGGGTCTCCAGCTGACCGGCGACGGGCTTGCCGTTCGGCGTCAGCGCGTTGGCCTCCCAGTCGTAGAAGTACAGCTGGGCCGTGGTGCCGACCTCGGACTCGGCGCGCGCGGTGTCCTGGACGTCGGGCAGCCCGACGGTGATCAGGTTGCTGCCGGTCGTCTGGATCTCGGGCTCGGACACGCCCAGCGAGTCGACGCGCTGGCGCATGATGTCGACGGCGCGGTTAAGCGCGTCCTGGGTGACCTTCGGCGTCTGCGGACTCGGCTCGCCCTGATAAACGAGCTGGGTTCCACCCTTTAGATCGAGGCCGAGTTCAGTCTTCTGCGTGAAGATGACGAACAGCGATGCCGCGATCAGCCCCAGGACAAGGAGCAGGACGAAGCCGTGACGCTGGCGGTCGGACATCGGTCTCGGAGGATGCTAGAGGACTACGGCGCGCGCAGGTCGCGTTTTGCTGATCACGCCGGCGATCCCGCTCAGTGGTGGTTGGTGGGCGTCAGCACGAGCAGCAGGCCGCCCTCCTCGTCGTCGTAGGCGGGGAACAGGTCGGCGACCGCGCGGGCGGGGAGGTCGTGCTCGGCGTTGACCTCGACCCGCTTGCCCCGCACCCTGACCTCCCATTCCAGCGCCGTGCCGACGTGGTCGCCGCCGTCATCGAACCGCAGGCCGAGCACCTCGCGGACCGGGCGGCCGATCGCCTGCTCGGTCTTCAGACCGGTGAGCTCGAACGACCCGCGCCCGCAATCGACGATCCGACCGTCGGCGTCACACGCGAAAAAGGCCGCGTTCGGCGCCGGGTAGTAGTCGTCGAGCAGCTCGAACAGGTACGCGAACCCGCACTTCTCGCAACCGCGTGCCTCGCGGCGAAAGCCCGCGACACGTTCGGTCCCCATCGAGCGGTTGCCGCAGTGCGGGCAGATGAAGTAATGCTCGTGACTCATCGCGTAGTGAGGATAGACAGACAGGCACCCAACTTAGAGACCTCTTCAGTAGCGGTCGGCACGCTCGTGACACCTGTTTGGGCGGCCGGGTGCCACCGCCTACATCAGCGTCTGCGGCCCGGGCGGGTCGAGGCCGAGGTGGCCGTAGGCGCGCCTGGTCGCGGCCCGTCCGCGTGGCGTGCGCTCGATCAGGCCGCGCTGGAGCAGGTATGGCTCGTACACGTCCTCGATCGTGTCGGACTCCTCGCCGACCGCCACCGCGAGCGTCGAGAGCCCGACGGGGCCGCCTCCGAAGCGCTCGCAGATCGCGCGCAGGATCTCGCGGTCGAGCCGATCGAGCCCCTCGTGATCGACCTGGAGCAGGTCAAGCGCCTCGGCGGCTATTTCCTCGCTCACGACGCCGTCGTGGCGCACCTCGGCGTAGTCGCGCACCCGTTTGAGCAGGCGGTTGGCGACTCGCGGCGTGCCGCGGCTGCGCTGCGCGATCGCGACGGCGCCGTCGTCGGAGATCTCGACGTCGAGCAGACGCGCCGAGCGGCGGACGATCGTCGCAAGATCGTCGGGCCCGTAGTGCTCGAGGCGGTGCTGGATCCCGAACCGGTCGCGCAGCGGCGTCGTCAACAGCCCCGTCCTCGTCGTCGCGCCAATCAGCGTGAACGGCGGCAGCGGCAGCGTGACCACCCGCGCCCCCGCTCCCTGGCCGACGGTGATCGGCAGCACCGCGTCCTCCATCGCCGGGTAGAAGGTCTCCTCGAGCGCGCGGGGCAGGCGGTGGATCTCGTCGACGAAGAACACCGCGCGGGGCTCGAGCGCCGTCAGGAACGCCGCGACGTCGCCCTTGCGCTCGAGCGCCGGGCCGGCGGTCTGGACGAACGCGACCCCGAGCTCGGCCGCGATGATCTGCGCCAGCGAAGTCTTTCCGAGCCCGGGCGGGCCGGCGAGCAGCACGTGGTCGAGCGCTTCGCCGCGGCTCGCGGCGGCCGCGATCGAGACCGCGAGCTGATCCTTGATCGCCTCCTGACCGACGAAGTCCTCGAGCCGGCGAGGGCGCAGCGAGCGGTCGAACTCGTCCCCGGGG
>DATNKY010000080.1:0-2037 GCA_035603155.1 Solirubrobacteraceae bacterium | reverse complement strand
TCCCGAAGCAGACGAGCGGGATGTGGACGGTGAACGACAGCGCCTGCATCTGGCGAGCCTCCAGAAGGTATTTCTGGTGGACCGGTGCCAGAGCCAAGGCGAAGCCGAGCATCCGGGCGCGAACGCTACCTCAGACCGGGCGCGTCGCGGTGTGTCGATCTAGACTCGCCCGCGATGACGGTTGTCACCGACGCGATCGGCAAGCGCTACGAGCCGCTGACCTACGCCGTCGGCCGCGAGAAGATCGTCGAGTACGCGCTCGCGACGGGGGAGACCGACCCGTTGTACCTCGATGTCGCCGCGGCGCGCGCGGCGGGCCACGCCGACGTCGTCGCGCCGCCGATGTTCGCCGTCGTATACGCGGGCCGCGCGATGAGCGCGCCGCTGTTCGACCCCGACGTCGGGCTGGACTTCGCCCACATGGTCCACGGCGCCCAGGAGTTCCGCTGGGGCCCGCTGGTGATCGCCGGCGACGAGATCGAGACGACCGCGACCGTCAAGGAGATCTCCGAGCGCGGCGGCCTCGGGTTCTTCGTATTCGAGACCGTGTCGGTCAACCAGCTCGGTGAGACCGTCTGCACCGGCGCCTGGACCAACATCGTCCGCGGATCGGGCGGCGTATGAAGGCCGGCGACGAGTTCGAGCTCAAGGTCACTCCGGACCGCTACCTGACGGTCCGCTACGCCGGCGCGTCGGGCGACTTCAACCCGATCCACGTCGACGAGGAGTTCGCGCGCCAGGTCGGCCTGCCGGGGCGGATCCTGCACGGGCTGTGGACGATGGCGCAGGTCGCGCGCGCACACACCGAGGCGCTCGGCGGACCCCAGACCCTCGAGCGGCTCGCGGTCCAGTTCCGGGGCATGGGAATGCTCGAGCAGGAGATCATCGTCAAGGGCACCGTCCGCACGGTCGAGGGCGACCGCGCGCACGTGAGCTCCGAGGCCGAGCAGGGCGGCAAGCGGATCATCCGCAACGGGGACGCCGAGATCCGCATCTGAGCTCCGCGCCGCCGCCGGGCGGGCGCCGACTCCGCCTGCGCAAGCCGCTCCGGCGGAGGACATCAGCCGCCTACCTACAATCAAAACCATGCTCACAGACCGCCAGGAGCTCGTCTTGCGCAGGCTCGTCGAGGAGTACCTCGACGCCGGCTCGCCCGTGGGCAGCAAGGCTTTGAGCGCAGCGTTCGAGTGGGGGCCGTCGACGATCCGGCACGAGCTCGCCAACCTCGAGGATCTCGGGCTGCTCGCCCATCCCCACACGTCCGCCGGGCGCATCCCGACCGAGGCCGGCTACAGGTACTTCGTCGACCGGCTGCTGCCCGCCGAGCAGCCTGGTCGGGCACTGTCGCTGTCGCTCGTGCGCCGCGAGCTCGACGAGGCGATGCGGGTCACGACCGAGACCCTGTCGCAGGTCACTGACCTGCTCGCGATCGTCACCTCCCCCCCGATCGAGACCTCGACGATCCGCCACATCGAGGTGCTCGCACTCCAGCCCCAGGTGCTGATGGTGGTGGTGATCACTTCGACCGGCGGTGTCTCCAAGCGGCTGTTCACGTTTCCGCGACCGGTCGATACGGGCCTCTCCGACTGGGCCGCCAGCTACCTCAACGAGCGCCTGGTCGGGCTCGGACTCGGCGCCCGGATCCTGCACCAGCGCCTCCACGACCCGTCGCTGTCTGGCACCGAGCTCGAGTTCCTCGAGACGGTCGCGCCCGTGTTCACCGAGCTCGAGGAGTCGGCGCAGGCGTCTCTGTACTTCGACGGCACCGCGCGGCTGCTGACGTTCGCGCGGATCGGTGACGTGTCCGAGCTCAACCTGCTGATGGACATGCTCGAGCGCCGCGTCGCACTGCTCGCGATCCTCCGTTCGGCGCTCTCGGCCTCGCCCGACGTCGCGGTCCGGATCGGCGCCGAGAACGAGGCCCCGGCGCTGCGTGGGCTCGCGCTCGTCGCGGCAAGCTACGGCCTGCCGCAGCGCAGCCTCGGAACCGTCTCGGTGATCGGGCCGGTGCGGATGGACTACGCGGGCGTGATCCAC
>DATNKY010000733.1:0-8036 GCA_035603155.1 Solirubrobacteraceae bacterium | reverse complement strand
GCTCTTACGCGGCCCGCGGCGCCGCCGAGCGGATCTCCTACCGCGCCGAGGCGATCAGATCCGCCGCCTCGACGGTCGACGACCGCGTGCGCCGCGCGACCGAGCTCGTCGCTGCGCTGCGCGCCGCGGCCGCGGACGACCGCCCCGACCCGGACGCCGGGGAGCGCATCGCGGCGCTCGAGCGGGAGCTGTCCGAGCTCGACCGCGACCGCGAGGAGCTGCTCGCGCAGCAGCTGCAGGAGCTCGAGCGCCGGCGCGCCGAGGCCGTCGACGCGGTCGCCGGCCGAGACGACCTCGTCCAGGCGGGGCTGTCCGAGCGCCAGGCGGCCGATGCGCGCGTGGACGAGGCGAGGACGGCCGTCCGCGAAGCCGAGCTCGTGGTTCAGGCAGCTCGTCTGGAGGCGGCTCGAGTCGGAGGGGAGCTGGCCGCCGTCAACCAGTTCCTGCGCCACCAGAACGGCTCTCCCGGCGGCGCCCCGGGGCTCGCCGACGGCCTCGAGGTCGATCCAGGCTACGAGCTCGCCCTCGCGGCGGCGCTCGATGGACGCCTCGGCGCCGCGGTCGTCGAACACCGCGACGCCGGCGCGAGGCTGCTCGATTCCAGTGGCAGCGAGGGAGGGAGGGCGCTCGTCGCCGGCGCGCCTGCGCCGGGGGCGGCGGCGGGGACGGCGCCGCCGGGCGCCGAGCGGCTGATCGACCACGTCCGGGGCCGGGAACCCGCGCTCGGCCTCGCGACCGCTCTCTTGCAGGCGACCTGGGTGGTCGACGACCTCGCGTCGGTCGACGAGCCGTTCGAGGGGATCGCGGTCACGAAGACCGGGCGCGTCTGGTCCTCGTGGACCCGCGAGCTGCGCCAGGCGCCGGCGGTCGGCGACGACCGCGTGCTCGCCGAGCGCAACCGCCGCGAGCGGCTGATCGCCGCGAGCGAGGCGAGCGCCCAGGGCGAGCTCGACGCTCGCGCCGCGCTCGAGCGTGCCGCCGCCGTCGCCACGGACGCCGAGGCCAAACGCCAGGAGCTGGTCACCGCGCACCGCGCCGCCGTCCGCGCGCTCGATGAGGCGGCGGAGGAACAGCGCCGGATCGAGGCCCAGATCGAGCGCCGCCGCGCGGCTCCCGACGAGGGACCGAACGCGGGGCGGCGCTCGCAGCTGACGGCCGAGCTGGCCGCCGAGCGCCAGATGATCGCCCGCGCCGAGCGCGAGCGCTCTGAGCGCGCGGACCGGATTTCGCGACTCGAGGCCGCGATCGGCCGCGACCGGGAGCTGGCGCCGGCGATCGACGCCGTGTCCGCGGCGCTCGAGAACGCCGCCGGGGCGGTGTCCGCCCGGCTCGCCACGTTCGAGGAGGCGTTGAAGGCCGACCGCGAGGCCGGCGAGAGCGTCGCCGTCGAGCTGCGGACATGCGCCCAGCAGGAGGTGACGCTGCACGCCAAGCTCCAGCGCGAGAACGAGGCGGTCACCGCGGCCGAGGTCCGCCTCCAGCGCGCGCGCGATCTGGCGGCGGACTCCGACGTTGAGCTGGCCGAGCTCGCCGAGCGGCTCGAGCTCGAGGCCCAGCCCGCCGACCAGGCGCTCGAGGAGTCCGAGCGCGAGGATCTACGGGCGCGGCTGGCACGGCTGGCGCGCAGGCGCGAGCAGCTCGGGCCGGTGAACCCGCTCGCTCAGGAGGAGTACGCCGAGGCCGTCGAGCACGTCGAGGAGCTCGAGCGCCAGCGCGCTGACCTCGAGTCGGCGTTGCGCGAACTCGAGAAGCTGATCGCCGACACCGACCGCCAGATCCGCGCCACGTTCGAGGAGACCTTCGAGGCGACGGCCCGCGGGTTCGAGGAGCTGGTCGGGCATCTGTTCCCCGGCGGCCGGGGCCATCTGCGACTCGTCAGCGAGCGGACCGAGCCGGCGCGCGTGATCGGCGGCGAGGCGCCGCCCGACGCCGAAGGCGACGAATCCGGGCCGGCCGAACCAGCGGATCCGGCCGACGACGAGGAGCAGCTGGGAGTCGAGATCGAGATCACGCCGGCCGGCAAGGAGTGCAAGCGTCTGTCGCTGCTGTCCGGAGGCGAGAAGTCGATGACGGCGCTCGCGTTCCTGTTCGCCGTGTTCCTCGCCAAGCCATGCCCGTTCTACATCCTCGACGAGGTCGAGGCGGCGCTCGATGACCTCAACATCGACCGCTTCCTCGCGCTCCTACGCCGCTATTCGTCGCGCGCGCAGTTCATCGTCGTCACCCACCAGAAGCGCACGATGGATGCCGCCGACTCGCTGTACGGGGTTTCGATGGGTTCCGACGGGATCTCCAAGGTCGTCTCCCGCCGGCTGCTGGACGCCGAAGCGGCGTAGCTGGAACCGGCTGCCATAGGCCCGCCGCGCGAGCGCTGGTAAGGTCGCCGCCGTCATGGCCCGTGACTGGCGCGACCTGTTCATCGTCGATGGTGCCCCGCCGCCCGTCGATGCCGACGAGCCCGAGGTGCAGGAGAGGCGGATCGGGCGCTTCAGGCGCCTGCGCGAGAGCTTGCGCAAGACCCGCCAGGCGCTGCAGTCCGAGATCCAGGCGACGCTGTTCGAGGATCTCAGCGACGAGACCTGGGAGCGGCTCGAGGAGGCGCTGATCTATGCCGACGTCGGCGCCGATACGACCGCAAAGGTCGTCGCCCAACTCGAGCAGGAGGCGAGCGAGAACAAGCTCACCGGCGGCCAGCAGCTTTCCGATCGGCTCGTCGAGCTGCTGACCGAGATCGCCCAGACCGGCGATGACCACATCAGCCTGCTCGCCAAGCCGACCGTGATCCTCGTCGCCGGCGTCAACGGGACGGGCAAGACGACGACGGTCGGCAAGCTCGCCTGGCACCTGAGCAACGAGCTCGACCGCAAGGTGATCCTCGCCGCGGCAGACACCTTCCGCGCAGCCGGCGTCGAGCAGCTCGAGCAGTGGGCGCAGCGCGCCGGCGTCGGCTTCGTCAAGGGCCCATCGAATGCCGATCCGGGCTCGGTCGCCTACGACGGCGTGACGACCGCCGTCCGCGAAGGCGCCGACGTGCTGATCATCGACACCGCGGGGCGCCTCCACACCCAGGATGACCTGATGGCCGAGCTCACCAAGGTCCGGCGCGTGATCGCCAAGCAGATCCCCGAGGCGCCGCACGAGACGCTGCTGACCGTGGACGCGACCACCGGCCAGAACGGCCTGCGCCAGGCGCGGATGTTCTCCGAGGCGGTACAGGTCACGGGGCTTGCCCTGACCAAGCTCGACGGGACCGCGAAGGGCGGGATCGCGCTCGCGATCGCGCACGAGCTCGGGATCCCCGTCAAGCTGATCGGCGTCGGCGAGCAGCTCGAGGACCTGCGCCCGTTCGACGCGGCCGAGTTCGCGCGCGCGCTCGTCTCCTGAGCTGGAGAAGTTTGTGTGAGCCCACTAGCCTGAGTCTGTAGACAAATGTTCGACTCACTCGCAGAGAAACTCCAGGCGACGCTGTCCGATGTCCGCGGCCGCGGCACGCTGACCGAGGACGACATCAACGCCGCGATGCGCGAGATCCGTCTCGCGCTGCTCGAGGCCGACGTCAACTTCAAGGTCGTCCGCAGCTTCACCGCCGCCGTCAAGGAGCGGGCGCTCGGAGCCGACATCGTCGGCCAGCTGAACCCCGGCCAGCAGGTCGTGAAGATCGTCTCCGACGAGCTGACCGAGCTGATGGGCGGCGCATCGCGCGACATCTCGTTCTCGCCTCGGCCGCCGACGGTCGTGTTGATGGCCGGGCTGCAGGGCTCGGGGAAGACGACCGCGACGGCCAAGCTCGCACGTTATCTCCGCGAGCAGCACGGATCGTCGGTCGCGGTCGCCGCATGCGACGTCTACCGGCCTGCCGCGGTCGATCAGCTGGTCAAGGTCGGCGCCCAGGCCGGAGCCGCCGTCTACGAGCAGGGAACCGACCAGAGCCCGGTCAAGATCGCCAAGTGGGCGCTCGATCGCGCCAAGAGCGAGGGCAAGGACGTGCTGATTGTCGACACGAGCGGCCGGCTGCACGTCGACAAGGAGCTGATGGGCGAGCTGGCGGAGATCAAGAAGGCGGTCAACCCGCATGACGTGCTGCTGGTCGTCGACGCGATGACCGGCCAGGACGCGGTCAACGTCGCCGAGCAGTTCGCCGAGGTCGTCGACTTCGACGGCGTCGTGATGACGAAGCTCGACGGCGACGCCCGCGGCGGCGCCGCGCTGTCGGTCAAGGCGATCACCGGCAAGCCGATCATGTTCGCCTCGACCGGCGAGAAGCTCGACCAGTTCGAGCGCTTCCACCCCGACCGGATGGCGCAGCGGATCCTGGGCATGGGCGATGTCATGACGCTGATCGAAAAGGCGCAGGACAGCTACGACGAGCAGCAGCAGGCCGAGCTCGAGCGCAAGCTGCGCAAACAGGAGTTCAGCCTCGACGACTTCCTCGATCAGATGCGCCAGGTCCGCCGCCTCGGGCCGCTGCAGTCGCTGCTGGGGATGATCCCCGGGCTAGGGAACGAGATGCGCGGCGTCAAGGTCGACGAGCGTGACTTCGACCGGCTGCAGGCGATCATCCTCTCGATGACGCCTGAGGAGCGCCGCCATCCGGAGCTGATCAAGGGCTCGCGACGGCTGCGGATCGCGCAGGGGTCAGGGACCAACGTCCAGGCGGTCAAGCAGTTGATCAAGCAGTTCGACCAGATGCGCAAGGTGATGCGCCAGGTCGCCCAGGGCCGGATGCCGGACCTCGGCGCGTTGATGCGCCAGGGAGGGCGGTAGCGGATTTCCGGCGCTGCGCCGGGGCGGTCGGCGGCGGATCTCCGACGCTTCGGGCGCCGGCACGCTACCCTCATCTTCGCTTATGGCAGTAAGACTTCGACTGACGCGCATCGGCGGCCGCAAGAACCCCATCTGGCGGGTGGTCGTCGCCGACCAGCGCTCCAAGCGAGACGGACGCGTGATCGAAACCGTCGGGCACTACAACGCCCAGACCGATCCTTCGACGATCGTCCTCAACGAGGAGCGCATCCGCGACTGGCTCTCGCGCGGCGCACAGCCGAGCGAGACGGTCCGCAAGCTGCTGCGCACGCAGGGCATCAGCTGAGGGCCGGCCCTGTGAAGGAGCTGCTCGAGTATCTGTCGCGCGGGCTCGTCTCAGATCCGGAAGCTGTAACGGTCACCGAGGTCCACGAGGAGGATGGCTCGCTCGTCCTCGAGCTGTCGGTCGCGCCCGACGACTACGGCAGCGTGATCGGTCGCGGCGGCCGGACCGCCGGCGCCCTGCGGACTGTGATCAAGGCCGCGGCGGCCCGGGACAAGCGCCGCGTGTTCGTCGACATCGTCGACGCTTGACCGATCCCGAGCGCTGGTTGGTCGCCGGAACCGTAGGCCGCCCCCACGGGCTCGATGGCAGCTTCTACGTCGTCCAGGGCGTCCCCGAGCTGCTGGTCGACGGCGCGACCATCCACGTGCGTGGAGACGAGCGCCGGATCGTCCGCCGCGCCGGCTTCGACGCGAGGCCGATCGTCCGGCTCGACGGGAGCGCTGACCGTGACGCCGCCGAGGCGCTGCGCGGCGCTGAGCTGCTGGTGGCGCGCGAGCGCGCGCCCGAGCTCGACGAGGACGAGTGGTGGGCGCACGATCTCGAGGGATGCGCGGTCCACGACGGCGCCCGGGAGGTCGGGCTGGTCAGCCGGCTGCTGGCCCTGCCCTCGTGCGACGTGCTCGAGGTGCAGCGGTCGGCCGGCGGGGCGGCGCTCCTCGTGCCGCTGATCCGCGATGCCGTTCGCGATGTCGACATCGAGCGGCGCACGATCGACGTCGACCTGCGCTTCCTCGGCGAGGCGTGATGGAGATCGACATCTTCACGCTGTTCCCGGAGGCGTTCGCGTGGTTTCGCTCCCAGCGTCACGTGGTCAACTCGCTTCAGCGCGGCAGCGAGCTCGGCTTGGTCAACTACCGCGATCACACGCCGCTGTCCGCGGGCCAGGTCGACGACACGCCGTTCGGGGGCGGCGCCGGGATGGTGCTGCGCGTCGACGTGGTGGAGGCGGCGCTGCGGGCACGATACGGCGAGGATCCGGTGGCGTTGCACTCTCATCGCCGCGTGATCGCGCTCGATGCAGCCGGCCGGCTGCTCGACGATGCGCTCGTGGACGATCTCGCCGACGAGCCGGCGCTGACGCTCCTGTGCGGGCGCTACGAAGGGTTCGACGAGCGCGTACTCGACCATTTCTGCTCAGACCGCGTCTCGATCGGGCGCTACGTCGTCGCCGGGGGTGAGCTCCCGGCGATGGTGCTGTGCGACGCCGTGCTACGCAAGCTCCCGGGGGCGCTAGGCCACGAGGACTCCGCGATCGAGGAGTCGTTCAGCGCCGCACTGGAGCGGGGGCCGGAGTACCCGCACTACACGCGGCCCGCCGAGCACCGCGGCTGGCGGGTCCCCGACGTATTGCTCTCGGGCCATCACGCCGAGATCGCTGCGTGGCGCCTGGAGCAGAGCCGCCGGCGCGCGGCTGCGGACGACTGACCGCGGGCGCCTGCGCCCACTTGCGAACAGGTCGGTGATCGTCCGCTACCATAGGCGGCCGCATCGGCGGGTGCGCGCCTGGAGCGCAGCCGCCAGCGCCGGATTCTGCCCGCCGCAGCGAGGCTCGCCATGTCAGGCGCAGGCGCCTGCAATCACTTATGAGTACAGCGATCGAAAGCTTGGAGCGTTTACAGCTCCGCCGCGTACCGGCGTTCGACGCCGGCGACCGGCTGCGCGTCCACTTCCAGGTCATCGAGGGCACGCGTCGGCGCACCCAGGTGTTCGAGGGCGTCGTGATCAAGCGCCAGGGCCACGGCGCCCGCGAGACGTTCACCGTCCGCAAGCAGTCGTTCGGGGTCGGGGTCGAGCGCACGTTCCCGTTGCACTCCCCCAAGATCGAGCGGATCGAGGTCGCAGCCCGCGGCGACGTACGGCGCGCCAAGCTCTATTACCTGCGCGGCCGCGTCGGCAAGCGCGCCCGGGTCCGCGAGCGCCGGTCCGCCAGGCCCGAGCAGGCCGTCGAGCGCGAGTTGCTGTACGGCCCTGAGACGGAGGCGACCCAGGTCACCGACGAGGTCGCGGCCGCCGAGGCACCGGAGGATGAAGTCGTCGCAGCGCCCGTGAAGGACGCTCCCGAGGTACCCGAGGCGGATGCCGCACCGGCATCCGGGGACGAGGCTCAAGCGGCACCCGCGGCCGAGGCCGCGCCGGAGTCCGAGTCTGAGGCCGCAGCGCAACCGGGGACCGAGGGGCAAGCCGCCGAGCCCGCGGAAGCCGAGCCGGCGGCAGGCGACGAACAGGTGTGACACAGGCCAGGAAGCCGTTCCTGCGGTCGGCCGCCGAGCTGCTGGTGATCGTCGGCGTGGCGCTTGGGCTCGCACTGGCCATCCAGGCCTTCATCGTCAAGCCGTACGAGATCCCGAGCGGCTCGATGCTCCCGACGCTGCACATCAACCAGCGCGTGCTGGTAGACCGGATCGGCTCGCATTTCACGTCGCCGAATATCGGCGACATCCTCGTCTTTCATCCGCCGGTGAGCGAGAACTGCGCTGACCCCAACGAGGGCGACAACCAGGACGGTCAGCAGGCTGCGCGCGCCTGCGACGTTGCTCAGACCAAGGAGTCGACCCAGAACTACATCAAGCGCGTGGTCGGCCTCCCGGGCGACCGGCTCTCGATCCGCGACGGTCACGTCTACCGCAACGGCGTGCGCGAGAAGGACTCGTTCACGGTCCCGTGCGACGGCGCGAGCGAATGCAACTTCCCGGCCACGATCACGGTTCCCCGCGGCGACTATTACATGATGGGCGACAACCGGCCGGACTCGCTCGACAGCCGCTTCTGGGGACCGGTGCCGAAGGCGTGGATAATCGGCAAGGCGTTCTTCACTTACTGGCCGCCCGACAGGATCGGCCTCCTCTAGAGACAACCGATGAAGAGCAAGAAGAAGTCGGGGCTGCAGTCGTTCATCGAGATCGTGCTCACGGTCGCCGTAGCGGTGGGCCTGGCTCTGCTGATCCAG
>DATNKY010000528.1:0-3107 GCA_035603155.1 Solirubrobacteraceae bacterium | reverse complement strand
GCGCTTCCCGCGCGGTCGCCAACGCTGGCGCGAACGTGCTGTGCTCCGGCACCGCCTCGTAGTCAGCGTCGTCGAACGCAACCCGGACGGAGCCCACCTGCCCCCCATGGCGCCGAACGATCGCGATCGCCTCAGCGACGCGCGAGAGCAGTTCCTCCGCGTCACTGAGCGACCCGAGGACGACAGGCTGGTAATCCATCACCAAAAGCGCGGTGCGCTCAGGGTCGATGCTTGTCGGTGATTTGGGCATGCTGTCTCGAATGTGGTCGTTGATCGGTTTCGGCCCTCCGGACCACCCCGGTGAGCGTTCTGCGGTCCTCGCGCGCGCTCATTGCATCTCCGTGTCGGGCCGTAGATCAACGGCGGCGATGCGCTGCAAGATCTCGATCGTCGTCTCGAGCGCCGCGCGCTCGTCGGGTGTCACGGCCGCGTCGATCGCCCGGCTCAGCCACGCCTCCCGCGAGGCCTCGATCCTCTCCAATAGAGCGTGACCCGATTCAGTCGCGGTGACCAGGCTCTTGCGCCCGTCACCCGGGTCGCGGGACTTCGTCACCAGTCCACGCTTCTCGAGGGTGGCCAGGCCCTGAGCGATCGCCTGCTGGGTGACGTGCTCGGCCGCGGCCAAGGCTGCGGCGGTGGTCGTGCCCTCCTCGATGATCCGCGCCAGCACCGCCATCTGCGAGATCGGAATACCGGTTGAACGTAGTCCCGACTCGATCCGGATCCGCGCGCGCAGCCGCGTCACCGCCATCGCCAGCCGCATCGCGTCACTGGCAGTCTTGGTCTCCGAGGATCTTTTGTTCACCGCGTGAACAGTAGCAGATCCTAAAGGAACTTGTACAAATTGCCTGTGGAACGGCTAGCACTGGCCGACAGCTGACGATCGCTCTTCCCGCCCGAGACGCTCGAGGCTGGCTTGCGTTTTGCCACGCGAGCGATCGTCTGCGTCCGGACCCGCTTTGCTGTCCGGACGAGTCTGTCGGCGCACGTGCCGACAGACTCCCTATGCGCGGACTTCAGGGGAGCCGGCGCCTTCCGATCTGAACGGACCCCGAGCCCTGCCGGACACGTTGTGCTCCTGGCAACGAGCAGGGCGCGGCGGAGCAACAGTGCGACACCTGCATCGTTACGATCGCGGTACTCGGGCTGGCACTCGGCCGGTTCGATGAATTGTTGCCGCTGGCCACGTCGCAGAGCCAGACCCGCGATCACGCGTCGCAGAGGAATCACTGCGGTCAGAGATGGGCAACCCCGCTGAGCTTCAAGGCTGATGACGCTTCATCGGTCTGTCGACGGAGACAACCCATCCCGGGTTGCCCGGCGCCGTCCATTACTGGCAGTGCACGTTCGAGTGGCTTGAAAGGTCGATGCGAGGTGCGGGGGTGCCCGCTCCGGGGTTGCTCCGATCACTGATCGCGTAGTGCGGTACCGGACGAGCTCCTAGTCGACAGGAGCGGGGGGCGGTATGGTCGGTGTTGCATGGTCATCGAGGGGCCGGCGGAGGTGCTGCACGACCGGCGCGTCGAGCGCGAGGCACTGGGGCGGCTGCTCGAGGCGGTGCGCGGCGGGCAGAGCCGGGTGCTGGTGGTGAGTGGCCCGCCGGGGGTCGGCAAGACGGCGCTGGTCGAGTTTGCGGTCGGGTCCGCGTCTGAGTTCCGGGTGATGCGGGCGGTCGGGGTGGAGTCGGAGATGGAGCTCGCGTTCGCGGCGCTGCAGCAGTTGTGCGCGCCGATGTTGGACCGGCTGGACCGGCTCCCCGCCCCGCAGCGGGATGCGCTCGGAGTGGCGTTCGGGCTGCGTGCGGGGGACGCGCCGGATCGGTTTCTGGTGGGGTTGGCGGTGCTGACCCTGTTGGCGGAGGTCGCCGAGGAGCAGCCGCTTCTGTGTGTGGTTGATGACGCGCAATGGCTTGATCGGGCTTCGGCGCAGGCGTTGGTGTTCGTGGCGCGGCGGCTGTTGGCGGAGTCGGTCGCGCTGGTGTTGGTGACGCGGGGGGCGGGCGGTGAGCTCGAGGGGTTGCCGAGCCTTGCGGTGGAGGGTCTGCCTGATAGCGATGCGCGCGCTTTGTTGGGCTCGGTGTTGGGTGTGCCGTTGGACGAGCGGGTGCGGGAGCGGCTGGTCGCCGAGACGCACGGCAACCCGCTGGCTTTGTTGGAGCTGCCGCGAGGGTTGACGCCGGGTGAGCTGGCGGGCGGGTTCGGTTTGCCGGACGCGCCGGGGCTGTCGGGGCGGATCGAGGACAGCTTTCAGCGGCGGTTTGCGCGCCTACCGGCTGAGACGCAGCGGCTGTTGCTGGTGGCGGCGGCGGACCCGGTCGGCGACCCGGTGCTGGTCTGGCGGGCGGCCGGACGGCTCGGGATCGGGGTCCAGGCGGCGGCCGACACGGACGGGCTGCTCACGATCGGCGCTCGGGTGACCTTTCGTCACCCGCTGGTCCGCTCGGCTGTGTATCGAGCCGCCTCGCCTGAGGACAGGCAGGCCGCGCATCGTACGCTGGCCGACGCGACCGACCCTGCGGTCGACCCCGATCGCCGGGCTTGGCATCTCGCCCACGCGACGCCGGGGTTCGACGAGGACGTCGCTTCCGAGCTGGAGCGCTCCGCCGGCCGCGCCCAGGCGCGCGGAGGATTGGCGGCAGCAGCCGCGTTCCTGGAGCGCGCCGCCGCGCTCACGCCCCAGCCCCCGCCCAGGGCGAGGCGGGCGCTCGCTGCGGCACAGGCGAAGCACCGGGCCGGCGCGTACGACGCGGCGCTCCGACTGGTCGCGATCGCAGAATCCGGACCCCTGAACGAGCTCCAGGGCGCCCAGGTCGACCTGCTGCGCGGTCAGATTTCATTCGACTCGAGTCGGGGCAGCGAGGCTCCCCCGCTGTTGCTCAAGGCCGCGAAACGTCTCGAGCCACTGGATCCGAGGCTGGCGCGCGAGATCTATCTCGATGCAGTCGCCGCCGCGATCTTCGCCGGCCGTCTGTTGGACGACTACGGGTTGCGGGAGATCGCGCAAGCCGTCCGGGCGGCTCCATCCCCGTCGCTGCCGGAGCGGGGGCCGGAGCTTTTGCTCGAGGGGTTCACGCTGCTCGTGACGGATGGCCACCGCGCAGGCGCGCC
>DATNKY010000719.1:0-6012 GCA_035603155.1 Solirubrobacteraceae bacterium | reverse complement strand
GCCGGCCCGCGGCGAAGTAGGGCCGCTGGCCTGCGGAGATCACGATGATCGTGTCTGCAAGCATGCCCTCAAGCCCAAGCACGAGCGGGGCCAGCCGCGAGGCGGGCACGTCTCTGGCATGCACTAGCACCGGGGCGCCGGCGAGCTTTCCGGCGACCACCGGCGCCAGGCAGACCGAGCTGTTTGCCAGGACCGCGTCCACCTTATGGCGGCGCAGCACTCGCGTGAGGCGGACTGAATCGCGAAACGTCCGCGCAACGCGAACGAGCCAGCTCCGTGCCGAGTCGCCCCAGAGCGGTAGGGGGACGGTCCCGTCGATCAGGCGGCCATGGCGCGCGAACTCGGCGCGCAGAGGGCCGTCCGGGACGGCGATGATCAGGTCAAACGACTGCTTGAGGTACTCCGCCTCGGCCAGCGCCAGCCGCTCGGCTCCACCGAGCCCGGCGCTGTGCACCGACAGCAGGATGCGCATTCGACGGTTCCCGGCGACCGCGCTTGACCTCCGCGCGTCGGTCACGCCGACCGCCGCACCCGAGCTCTCGGTGACGTGATCCCCGCTGATCGACGACACGACCAGAGAACGCGCGAGGTGTCGGGATACTTCCGGCTGCAGGCGAGCCGGTCGCCAGCGCGTCGAGGACCCCGGCCCGCGTCCCGCGCCGGTCTGCGTGTCGGCGCGTGGCTCAGGTTCCGCAGGAACTCTCTGTCGCCGCGCCGGCGTCACGAGGGCCGCTCGGGTTGCGCGCGTTGCCATCGATGTCAAAGTTGAGCTGGTAGTCGGACGCGTTGGACTTGACGAGGTTCTGCGCCTGCGTGCCGCACCTCAAATGCAGATCGTCAGCCGTCGCGCCGGACTTGCCGCTGCTGACGAATGGATTCGACGTCGCCGCGACATCGCCCGTCCCACACGGTCCGCCGTCACCGCCGCCCAGCCACAGGTTGTAGGAGAACGCCACTCCGGAGATACAGCCCCCAGCCGCCGGACCGCCGAGAATGTTGCCTTCCACGCGTACGTTCGAGCCAAGCGAGCTCCCCTCCTGCGCGATCCCGCAACACGGATCAAAGCTGTTGTAGCGGAGCAAGATGTCGCCGGACGAAGCACTGGCGGGATTGTTATCGGCGAACGCGACCGTGTCGTGGGCGATGCCGCCCGAGCTCTCGGCCGGACATTGCCGATCGGCGGCGCAGCCCCCCATTCCGCCCTGCCCCGCCCAGAACTCGTTGTTCTCGATCGTCATCGGGCCAGGCCCGGCGTTCTGGATGAAGATCGAGTAGATCTGGCAGTCGTAGAACTTGTTGCCGTCGAGCGTCACGGCCGTGTCCTGGCCAATGAACATGCACTCGAAGTGGTCTGAAGCGGGGTCAGAATCGTCGTCCAGGAAGTCGTGGACAACGTTGTTCTTGAACAGCGTGTTCTGGCCAAATCCCTTGATGTTCTCGTTGCACATGATCGACGGGTTCGGCGAGAACGTGGGTCCGGAAACCGAGTTGTTGTTCTTCGCCCCGGCCGGCAGCGAGACGAGGTTGTAGCAAGGGCCGAAGTCCGAGTTCTCGATCGTCATGTTCGGCGCCCAGACGAACAAGGAGCCGCCCTGGATGTCGTTGATCGTGATGTTGTGCGTGAACGGCGAGCACGGCGTCTCGCCGTACTTGCACTCCTGAACCGCGATGTTTGACGCGACCGTCACGTTCTGGAGGGTCCAGTTGCTCGCGCCGAAGCCAGCGTCACCGGCGTCGATCGAGTTGCCGTTGTCGTTGCCGATCACGACCTGCGAGCGGCTGACTCCAGCGGCGCCCTCGATCACCACGTTCTGCGCGCAGTTGTCGAGCGCTGACTTGTCGTTGAGCGGCTGGTCGGGATAGTGGCCGGCGTCGATGTTGATCGTGTCGCCACAGCTGGCGGCGTGGTAGGCGGCGTTCAACGAACCGCAGTCGTGCGCCGCGACCTCCGCGCCGGGCGTGCCCTGACGAACGCAGGAGCCACCCGAAGTGCTCACCCAAAGGTTGGCGAAACGGCTCGGTGCGGGAACCGGCGGCGAGCCGGGCGGGCTCGGAGTGCTCCCCGGACCGGGGCTGCCCACGGTGCCCTTCGTGCCCCCGGGCCCCGGCGAACCTGTCGCCGGGTGCCGGCGCGACCCCGCCGCATACGCCGAGATCGCACACGTGCCGACCGTCGTCCCCGATCTCCACGCAGTCGAAAGCGACCTCATCCGTCCCCGCTTGGAGGAAAGGCTCGAGCACCGTCGCGAGCTCCGATCGCGGAACCGCAGGACCCCGCCCTTGCCCAGCACCACGAGCCAGTAGGTGCGGCCGGACGCGATATGGGCGCCTCTGACCTTGACCACGCGCCATCCCCCGGCGCGCCGATGGCCCTTGCGGGAGTGGCCGTGGCGGCCCCGCGCGATCGTCCGCGAGCCGTCCGTGATCCGCGAGCCCGGACGACAGCCCGAGTTCGAATAGAGCGCGACCATCAACCTCGTCGCGCGGCTGCGCGCGTCGACATAGACATGGATCGATGAGACCTTGCCGGTCAATCCCGCCCTGAAGGCGAACGCTCGCGCCCGGCCGGCGCGGCCCCGGCCCACGCTCGCCCGGATCCGCCTCTGCCCGAGCAGGATCCAGCCGTGGCGCGTCCGCGCGGGAGTCGTTCGCGTCACCGCGCCGGATGGGCAGCGGCGCGAAGCCGCTCGTCGATCCGCGGTCCGCTGGCCGGCGGTCCTATTCGCTGATCCGGCGACTGGCCGTGCCGGCTTCGCCACCGTCGCCGCGGATGCGCAAACCGCGAATCCCAGGGAGAGGCAAATTACAAAGGCGAGGCTCGTCCGCCGCATCTGATCCTCCTGACTCGAAAATCGGCCGTGCGTGCTTGCGCCCCTGAGGCGGGGCAAAGACCCCGCAAAGACTCAGTCGACAGCGTTCTGTCGGATGTTTCAAGCCCCTGAGAACCAAGACCGCCGCGGATCGGGCGATCGGATCGGCGAGGTCTCCTACGCGCTGGAGATACCACTGGCGAGATCCGGTCCACTCATCGGTGGCGCATCTTGCCAGATCGCGCCAGGATCGCGCTCGCGCCGACCTAGGTCGAGGTCGTCAGGTCCGGCACGATTTCTCCGCCGACGCGCCGGCGTCGCGGGGCCCCTCGGGATTGCGAGGGTTGCCGTCGATGTCGACATTGAGCTGGTAGTCGGGCGTGTTGGGCTTGACGAGGTTCTGCGCCGGCGTGCCGCACCTCAAGTGCAGATCGTCCGGTATCGCGCCCGACTTGCCGCTGCTGACGAACGGATCCGAGGTCGTCGTGAGATCACCCGACCCGCAAGGCCCGCCGTCACCCCCGTCCTGCCACAGGTTGTAGGAGAACGCCACCCCGGGGATGCATCCCCCGGCCGTCGGACCGCCGAGAATGTTGCCCACCGCGCGGATGTTGGGGCCCAGCATGCTCCCCTCCTGAGCGATCCCGCAGCACGGATCAAAGCTGTTGTAGCGGATCAGCACGTTCGAGATGCCCTTGTCCGTGGCCCCGAATGTCAACGTGTCGTGGGCGATGCCGCCGGCGTCGACCGGCGGACATTGGCGATCCGCGGTGCAGGCGCCCATTCCGCCCTCGTTGGCCCAGAACCAGTTGTTCTGGATCGTCACGTCGCTGATCGGACCGGCGTAGTCCTGCAGGAAGATCGAGTAGATCTGGCAGTCGTAGAACTTGTTCGAGTCAAACGTGATCTTCGTCCCCGCGGCGATGAACACGCATTCGAAGTGGTCGAAGTAGCTGTTGGAGTCGTCGTCGAGGAAGTCATGGATGACGTTGTGCTTGAACGTCACGTCGTTCGCGCCGATCTTGATGTTCTGGTTGCACTCGACCGACGGATCTGGCGAGTGCGTCGGTCCCGGATAGCCGACGTTGTTCTTCTCGCCGGCGGGCAGCGTGACCAGGTTGTAGCAGGGGCCGAGATTCGAGTTCTCGACCTTTATTCCGGTCCCGCTCAAATACAGCGAGCCTCCCTGAATGTTGTTGATCGTGACGTTCCTGGTGTTCCATTGGATCCCACCGCGGACGGTCACGTTCTGAAGCACCCAGTTCGACGCTCCCTTGGTGCCGCCCCCGCAGCAGCCGTCGTAGTCGTTGATCGCGTTGCCGGGATAGCTGAAGACGACCGCCGACCGCGCCACCCCGGGCGCCGCCTGGAAGACGACCGGCGAGGCGCAATGGTCGAGCGCCGGGTTGTCGATCATGTTCTGCTCGGCCTTGTAGTTGCCGGCGTCGATATTGACGACGTCTCCGCAGGACGCAGCCGCGTACGCCGCGTTCAGCGACCCACAGGCCTGCGCCGGAATCTCGGCGCCTGCGGTCGTCTGCCGCGTGCAGGCTCCCCCTGATTTGCTAACCCACAGGTTTGCCTTCGCCTTCACCTGAACGTGATGGTGCCCCGGCGGTCGCGGCTGATGGTGCGAAGAGGAGCCGCAACCCGCGGCGAGGACTCCAAGCGTAACCAGGCCGAGCGCCACGCGGCGCACGCCTACTCCTCGAACCGATACTCAGCGAAGCCTTCTGCCGTCACGCTTGTCCTACCGTACCGCCTGCCAACGCAGGCCTCGGGGCGTCGGTGATCGGCGGGTTCGCAGAACGGCCGCGAACAAGTCGATCGGGGGTTGATCGCGTGCACCGCCGTAGACAGCGAATCAGGACGCATTGCCCAAGCAACGCACCAACCCGCCCCTCGCTTGTACGACCCAACCGACCCCCAACAAACGCGGCCGCGAAAGCCAACGGCAACCAGCCACGTTTGATCATTCGGAGCCAGGAAGTGCCTGGGCAGATCGGAACGTTCGCGCGGCTCATATCGCGTCGGCACCGTCCGGCGGCGAATTGGCCCCCGAGCGTCTTGCCGAGGCAAGAACTGGCCCTCCTCAGACGTTGCTGTGTCGTGGGCGAGATTCCAAGCGACACCCGTAGCGCCGCGCGACTCGACCCCATGCCTCTCAAAATCACTGCAAGCGGCCCAGTATGAGCGACGAGCCACTGTCGGCCGCCGATCTCCGGTCGGCTGCGGTCCGGGGTCTGCGTTGGACGGTCATCTCGCGACCGGCCTGCGAGATCGTCCTGTTCGGCAGCATGATTGTGCTGGCCCGCCTCGTCGCGCCAGCAGAGTTCGGCCGGTACGCGGTTGCGCTGGTTGTCACGCAGCTACTGGTGGTGCCGTCGGCCGGGGTCGGAACGGCGCTCGTTCAGCGGCCCAAAGGGGGTGAGCGAGGGTACGTGGAGACCGGGTTCGCGATGTGTCTGATCATTGCGGCGGTTCTCAGTGTCCTGACCTTCCTCGCAGCTGAGCTGATCGTCGCCCCCGTGTGGGGGAGTCGCACGGCCGAGCTCGTGCTCTTCCTGGGCCTTGCCATCCCGATGAGCGCCCCATCGACCGTGTGCGCGTCGCTCCTCTCACGCCGGCTCGCGTTCCGGCGGCTGAACGTCGTTCAGCTGGTCAGCACGATCGTGAGCGCCGCAGGCCAGGTCGGCCTTGCGCTCGCGGGCTTGAATGCAATGGCGCTCGTGCTCGGTGGTCTGGCCGGAGGGCTGGTCGGCACGATCATGATGTGGATTTTCGCGCCGCTGCCGCTGCCCCGACTGCGGCTTCCGATCGCTCGAGACCTCTGGAGCTACGGGTGGGCCGCCGCGCTCGCGGCGATCAGCTGGGCCGGGTTCAATAACTGCGATTACGCGATCGTCGGCGCCCGACTCGGAGCCGCCCAGGCGGGCTTCTACTTCCGCGCTTACACGCTCGGGGTCGAGTATCAGCGCAAGATCAGCCAGGTGCTTCCGACAATGGGCTTCCCGCTCCTCGCCCGCGCGGGTGGCGCCGACGATCGCGACGCGTTGTTCAGGCGGATGGTGCGTCTGATGACGCTGATCGTGTTCCCGGGGCTCGCCTTCCTCGCAATCCTCGCGCCGGTCGTGATTCCGATCGTCTATGGACCGCAGTGGCTGGCTGCAATTGGCCCGACCCAGATCATCGTCGTGGCGGG
>DATNKY010000177.1:0-3146 GCA_035603155.1 Solirubrobacteraceae bacterium | reverse complement strand
CCCGCCACTCCAGATCGGACGTGGGCTCGTCAGGCTCGCGGTTCCCGGTAGACATGGAGGGGTCCTTTCGGGTGGTTGCGGTTCGGGGTCAGTCCGATTCGGTCGTGGGCGGCCGGCCTAGGACTCTCGGAGGCCGGCAGGCACTGGCGCTCCGAGTGCCTCGAGCAGGCCGATGAGCTTGCGATCGAGCTCCACCCCAACCGCGGTTATCTCTGGCACGCCGAAGCTCGAGAACTCGGCGCTGGGTTGGTCGATGATGAACCGCGTTCGACCGTCAGCTCCGGTACACAGCGCGGTCCGTAGCGGCGCGTAAAGCATGGCGGCCGGATCGTGCCGGTACATGCGCTCGGCGATCGTGTGGTTGCCCATGAGATAAATCACGCACCGCCCTCGGTCCCCCGCGAGTGCCATCAGGGGTGACACGTCAGAGCTGAAGTAGATGATGAATCCGTGCGGAGCCCTCGCGTCCGCGTCGGCTAGCACCTCGCTCCATGGCGCTCGTCTCTCGATGAGATCGGCCAGGTCCTGCGGGTCGATCTCTGGCGCCGCTTGCTCATAGCGTTCGCGGAACCCGTCAAACGACTCCGCGACCTCGATTACCAGGCGATTGACCTGGTGCGGAACGACTCCCGGCACTCGGAACACTTCTCCTTGGTTCGCGATTCCCGCGGGCATGGCGCCTCGATTCGGGTAGAAGGTTCTATCAAGCAACGCACAATCTAGCGCGTTGAGTTTTATGATGCAACCCACTATTCTGGGAGGCATGGAACGCAAGAGCTTTGCCCACATGCACTGCTCGATCGCCCAATGTCTCGAGGTCGTGGGCGAGTGGTGGTCGCTTCTGATCGTCCGCGACGCGTCGCTGGGTGTGACCCATTTCGACGAGTTCCAGGAGCGCCTCGGGATCTCACGCAACGTTCTGAACCAGCGCCTGGCTCGCCTGGTGGACGCAGGCGTCCTGGCGAAGGTTCCCTACAGCGAGCACCCGCCGCGGTACGACTACAGGCTCACTGACAAGGGCCGCGATCTCTGGCCGGTGCTCACAACGATGCGTCAGTGGGGCGACGATTACGCGGCACCTGACGGTCCGCCGCTACAGGTGAGCCACAAACACTGCGGCGAGATCGCTCAAGCCCAGCTCACCTGCTCGCACTGCGGGGAACCGATTGGAGCGAGAGATGTACGGGCGATACCTGGGCCGGGCGCAGTCGAACCGCTGGTCCGCGGCGCCTAGCGCGTTGCTGCTGAGCTCGGATACCGAGAGGTCGACGCAGCTAGCCACGATTCGCCCGAGTTGCGAACAACGCAGGCGAAAAAAGAGCATAGGCAACAGGTGCTCACCTCCGAGCCCGAGCGTCGGCCGAGCAAGGCTTGTACTTCCGCAAGAAACGTGCCCCGCCCTCGCTGCTGCATCCACGAAGGCTCAGCCATCAGCATCGCCCGATCCGGCCCCTGCGCACTGCCGCTCTGGATCTCGCGTCGGCCGAAGGGGCAGCGGGCGACTGGGTGCCCCGGCGGCGACAAGGCAGAAGCCAGCGGCCGGCCTACGTTGCGATCTCGGGCAGTCTGCGCGACGGACCCTGTGCCGGGGGCTAGGATCGCGCGCGTGCCCGACAGTGCGAACACCGCGACCAAGGGCGGGATCGCGTGGGGCATCGGGAACGACGAGGATGTCGCATGGGTCAGGGAGAACACGGCCTCCGAGGGCAGCATGATCACCGTGACGGCCCCTGGTGTTCGCAGACTACGCGACGCTTTTGCACCCGGCGGCCGGCTAGGTGGCCGGGGCACCGAGCGTTAGTCGCGGCGCTTGAACAGCCGCCGAACCCGAGCTAACACGCCGCCGCCCGAGTCGCCGCGATCCTCATCATCGCCATCGTCCGGATGACGCAGTGCGTACAGGGCCGCCTCGTCCTCAACCTCGCGCCCCTGCTCTCGCGCGACGTCAGGTCCCATGGAGTTCGGACCGACAGGAGAAAAAGACATGCGAGCCACTCCCCTACTGAGTTGACTGGTGCTGCCGCCAGCAGCGTAACGCTCGAACCGCGCAAGCGCGAACGCCTCGGCCGTCGCTCTTCGCGACAGTCTGCGCCACCCGGCGCCGGGTGGCGAGCCAATCACCAGCGGGTCAAGCAACCGATTTGCGTCGCCGAACAGCGCTCAGGTATCGTCAGTCGAAGCTCGGTGACCTTCCCGGGGAGGGCTCGCTCGACGGGGATGACCGCGGCACCGGCTTCCGAATCCGCACGAGTTCGTCACGGCGTTCCGGCGCTGCATCGAGTGGACGCGTTCCGACGACGGCGCGCAGCATCGCAATGTGGACGCCGCGCTCGTGCGCGAGTTCCCAGGAAGCGAAGCCGCCGAAGACTCGGTCGCGACGCGCGATGCCGCTTTGACCATGTCAACCTCCAGACGACGCTCGATGCCTGGTCACCGGACTCCGGGCGCCAGTGCGCCGGAAGGTTCACGTGGCTGGCGGATCAGCTCCCGCATGTTCCGCCCGCCGGCGAGACCGAGTCTGCTGGCTGCCGGATCTGACGGGCGACGGAGAGTCTCGATCGAAGTGTCGTAAGCCTCGTGAGTAGAAGCTGACGCTGTCTTCGCGGAGAGGGTCGTTGCTGACCGGTCCCGGCCGCCCTCGAGACCGCGGCGTCACTGCTGAACGAAGACGGGGCCACGTCGGCGGCGGGTTCGGCCGGCTGCCTCGTTTCTGCTTCGGGTCGGTGGCCGGTCAATGCGGAAGCGTCGGCCTCGTCGCCCCCTCGGCGACGATGCAGTAGTGGTTGCAGGAGGGAAGCAGAACACTCGTGATCCATCGACCAGTCCACCGAGAGGCTCGGGTGTCGATCCGCCTCTCGAGCGGCGCGGGGACACGCGATGGGATGCTCTCCCGTTGTCGGTTCGTCGAGATGGCGAGGAGATTCATTGACGCGAACCGCATTTGGGCTGGTCGGCGTGCTTGTGCGCTGTCGCGGGCAGCTGATGGCGCTTTATGCACTGTTGCTGAGTGTGTGTTGGCGTGAGTACGCCCAATGACGCAACCGGGGTGCGTGGCAAGATCGCGGATCTCTCCGGGACAAGATCGAATCGGCCGAAGGGTCGTATTGGCTGTACATTCGCACCGATCCGGGTCGGATACCGGTTCG
>DATNKY010000214.1:0-6263 GCA_035603155.1 Solirubrobacteraceae bacterium | reverse complement strand
CGTACAGGTCCGTCGCTAGGCTGGAAGGCGAGGCGACCGCGGGCGCATCGCCCGGCGAGCTAGTTACTTGCATGCACGCAAGTATTGCACACAAGTTCTGTTTGCGCGAGCGCAAGTGATGGCGGCGCCGCGGACTGAGCTATCTGCAGCTGGCGGGGAAGCGATCCGGCGTCGCCTAGGGCTGCAGCAGGTTGTCGCTGCCGTTGGCGCGCTCGCGACCGATATGGATCGACGCCGAGCGGATCGACGGCTGGCGTGAGAGCTCGGCATCGGTCCCGTGGCGCTGGGTGGCGATTGTGTAGTCGCCGGGGCGGAAGTTGACCGATACCTGCGTTGTTCCCTGCGGATTGATCGGGGCGGTGCTGGCGATCGGACTTGACATGCCCGGACGCGACACCGCGAGCTGTTCGGCCTTGCTCGCCTGGTTGGTGACGATGAACACCACCGGGCCGGCGCCTACCCGCGAGGGGGATACCGAGATACGCGAGTCATTGACGTAGACGGTCAGGTTGATCGGAGATGGGGGTCGAGACTGCGTCGGAGCCGTCCCGCCCGCCGCGCCGCAGCCCGCCACGGCTGTGCATGCACCGACGATCGCGATGATCCGGATCCGCATCCGCGTCCAGTGTCTCTCCTGTTGTGATCGCCTCGGCTGGCGCGGCGGTCAGCCTTGTGGTCGATCCGGCGAGAACCCTAGCCGAACCGCGGCTGCGGTTCTACTCAAGTTTTGGCAGCAGGCGCCGAAGGTGATTCGCGCTCATTCTCGAGACGGCGCAGCTCCACCTGGAGCTCCTCCCAGGACTCCGACTCGACCCGCTCATATTCGGCCCCGCTGAGCGTGCGAAGCCGCTCGATGTATGCGGTCCACGCCTGGCGAGTCTCGGCGTCCAGTTCTTGCAAGTGCTCTGTATCCGGTGCGACGGGCATCACAGGCTCCTTCCCTAGTGGCACTGACGATGCTACCCCGCTCGGCGGTCGAGGACGCCGACTGACCCCGCGCGAGGGAGGGGCGACACCCGCGCGATTGCCGTTCGGGCCGATCCGGACCGCCCGTCCGCACCACGACCGCGTGCGCAAGCGAACCTGCACACCGTCCGGGCTCGGGCGTATCACCGTGGAGATGGAGTTGCTCGAGGCCCCGATCGCGACCGCGGAGTTCATGGTCGTCGACACCGAGACCAACGGGCTCGGCGGCGACAGCTGCGAGCTGACCGAGGTCGGCGCGGTGCTCGTCGGCGGCGGCGAGCTCCACGACCGCTGGAGCTCGCTGGTGCGCACCAGCGCTCCGCTGCGGCGCGGGATCCAGCGCTTCACCGGGATCACCCAGGCGATGGTGGACGGCGCGCCATCGCTCGAGTCGGTGCTGCCGCCGCTCGCGGAGCTGTTGCGCGGCCGCGTGATGGTCGCTCACAACGCGCCCTTTGATCGCCGCGTCCTGCGCCAGGCCTTCTCGCGCGTTGGGCTCGAATGGCCCAGCCCGCCGGTGATCTGCACCGCGGCGCTCGCCCGGGCGATGCTTCCGCTGCAGCGCGAGCGACGCCTGACCGTACTCGCCGACGCGCTCGGGATCGAGGTTCGCCAGGCTCACCGCGCACTCGCAGACGCGGAGACATGCGCCCGTGTGCTGTGCGCGCTGATGCCGCGGCTGTGCGCCAACGCATCGACGGTCGCGGAGGCGCTCAAGGCGATCGCTCCCCGGCGCCGACCGCGGCGCGGGCTCTCGGCCCGTGCCAGCAACGGCCTGTTTGCCGCCGATGCCCGCGCGCGCTCGCGCAACGAGCCCGCCGCGCCCGGCTTCGCGGAGCTCCCGCGCGATCCCGGCGTATACCTGTTCCGCGACGAGCGAGGGAAGGTGCTGTACGTCGGTAAGTCGGTGTCGATCCGCAGCCGGGCGCGTGCTCACTTCGCGCCCTCGTCGCCGCCGGCGCAGTGGACCGCGCACGCCGCGGTGGTCGACTACCGCACGACGCGATCTGAGCTGGGCGCGCTGGTGCTCGAGAACCGCCTGATCAAGGAGCTCGCGCCCCCGGGCAACAAGCGCCTGACACGCCGCGACGACCGGCTCGTCTACATCCGCTGCCGGCTCGACATCGCCTACCCGATCCTCGAGGTCGCCCCGCAGCCGGCTTCCGGCCACGCGGTCACGATCGGTCCGCTGCGCGGCCGGCGGCTGGCGCTCGAGTTGATCGAGCAGCTCGACTCGCTGTTCGGCCTGCGCCACTGCGGGCGGCGACTGCCGCGCCGCGAATACCCGTCTGCGTACGGTCAGATGGGCCGCTGCCTGTCGCCCTGTCTGGGCGATCTCGATCCGAACCTCTATCGCCGCCGGCTCGACGAAGCGCTGCGTCTGTTCGTGGCCGACGGGGCCGCAGATGCCCCCGGTGAGGCGCTGCTCCAGCACGTCGAGCGCCAGATGCGGGCGGCGGCGCAGGAGCAGCACTTCGAACGCGCGGCGTCACTGCGCCGGCGATTGCGTCGGCTTGGTTCCGTGCTCGGGCGCCTCGGCGGCGTGCTCGAGGCGACCCATGCCCGCCCGCGGCTCGTGCTGGCACCGCACCCGACGGAGGACGACTTCGACTGCTTCTGGATCGCGGGTGGCAGGCTCGTCGACTGGGGACCGCTCGGCGAGTGCGATGTCGACCAGATCGAGGCGCGGACCGCTGCCGCAGTCGCCCGCAGCGGCCGGATCGAGATCGGCGCGCACGTCCCGCCTGGGGAGATCGACGAGCTGCGGATCCTCGGCTCGTGGCTGGCGTCGCACCCCGACGCGCCGCAACTGGCGCTCAGGCCGGCGCCCGACGATGGCGCGCTGCGCGAGTTTCTCGCGCGGGCGTCAGCGAGCGAGCGGGAGCTGCAGTCGGGCGAGCGGGACCTCGGGCCAGCGAGCCGTCAGGAGCCGGACTCAGCGAGCGAACGGGAGCTCGACCACGAGCGCCCCCACCTGGTCAGCGCCGACGGTCACGCGTGATCCGGGCGGCGCTTCGCGGCGCACAAGCGCGAGCGCCACGGGCCCAAGCGCCGGCGACTGCGCGATGCTCGCCAGCCGACCGACGAGGCGCCCGTCGAATCTGATCTCGTCGCCGGGTGCTGCCACGCCCGACAGCTGCAGCCCGCGCAGATGGCGGTTCGGCTTGCCGCGATAGTGCAGCCGCGCGACCGTCTCCTGGCCGACGTAGCAGCCCTTCGTGAACGAGACCGCGCGCTCGTTGAGCCCCGCCTCCTGGGGGATCACCGAGTCGTCCAGGTCGATTCCGTAGCGCGGACGCCCACGCTCGATCCGTACACAGTCCGCCACCTCCGCCGACACCGGCACCGCTCCGGCCCGCTGGACGGCGGCGCCAAGCGCTTCGGTGTCCGCGGCGTCACACAGCAGGTCGATCCCGACATCGGTCCGGATCGCGCGCACCGAGATCCCGGCGATCTCGGCCGCAACGTGCGAATGCTCGACCTCGGCAAGCCCGTCGATCGCCGCCACCGCGTCGGCACGGGGGCCGAGCAGCGACAGCAGACCGCGTTGCACGGTGCGCTTGTGGAGCTCGACGTCGTACCCGATGCTGAACCGGCGGATCATGTTGAACAGCTCCTGGAGCGCGACCCGCTCGGTGTCGAGCAGCAGTTCGGAGCCGGTATCGAGGATCCGCAGGTCGCCGAGCATCTTGCCCTTCGGCGTCAGAAGCGCGGCGTAGCAGCCGGTTCCGGCAGTCAGTGACTCGACGTCGTTGGAGACCTGGCCCTGGAGGAAGCTCTTCGCGTCGGCTCCGGTCAGCGCGAGCTTGCCGCGCTCAGAGCGGTCGACGACCCCGCAGCCGGCAATCGCGGCCTCGTATTCGGATTCGGTGAACACGGTGGGGCTCGTCAACGTCCACAAAGCATAGGAATCAGCCCTGCAGTCCCGCCGAGACTTGTATGTGTTATTGCCGAAGTTCAAATTTAGGCGTACCATAACTAAAAGTGGCCGTCAGACAGGAAACCGATCCGCTCCGCTCCTCGGCGGTCGAGGACTACACGAAGGCGATCTACGCGCTGCAGCAGCGCGGCGGCAGGCCCGTGAGCACCAACGCACTTGCCGATCGGCTGGGCGTGACCCCGGCCTCGGCATCCGGGATGGTCAAGCGGCTCGGAGAGCTCGGACTCGTGGTCCACGAGCCTTACCACGGCGTGTCGCTGACCGACGCCGGGCGTCGCGTCGCGCTCGAGGTGATCCGCCACCACCGGCTGCTCGAGCTGTACCTCGTCCAGAGCCTCGGGGTGCCCTGGGACCGCGTCCACGAAGAGGCGGAGGTGCTCGAGCACGTCCTCTCCGAGGAGCTCGAGGAGCTGATCGCCCGTAAGCTCGGCGACCCGACCCACGATCCACACGGGGACCCGATCCCGACCCGCGAACTCGAGATCGAGGAGACGGAGACCCGAAGCCTCGAGTCGCTCGAGGCCGGGGCGCGGGGGATGTTCGCGCGCGTCTCGGACTCCGAGCCGGAGATGCTCCGGTACCTGGCCGATCGCGGCATCGCGCCCGGCGACGAGCTCGAGGTGGTCGAGCGCCAGCCGTTCGGCGGCCCGCTGTTCGTCCGCTTCGGCGCGGACGTGCACGCGCTCGGGGGCGAGCTCGCCCGCGCGATGAGGATCGAGGTCCGCGTATGACGCGGATCGAGGTGGGCGCATGACGCCGATCCGCGAGCCGGCGCTCGAGACCGGCGTCGCCGAGCCGGGCGCAGGTATGCGGACGGCACTCGGGGCGGCGGTGCCCGCGGCACAGACCCCGTTCGAACATCTGCTGGCGCGTGGCCGGGCGCGCGCGATGCTGTCGATGCTCGGTCCGGCGTTCGTCGCCGCCGTCGCGTACGTCGACCCGGGGAACTTCGCCACCAACTTCCAGGCCGGATCGAAGTTCGGATACGCGCTGCTGTGGGTCGTCCTGCTGGCCAACCTCGTTGCGATGCTGATCCAGTACCTGTCGGCGAAGCTGGGGATCGCGACCGGCAAGAGCCTGCCCGAGCTGTGTCGAACGCGATTCCCGCGCTGGACGAGCTGGGGGCTGTGGATCCAGGCCGAGCTGATCGCGATGGCGACCGATCTGGCCGAGTTCCTGGGCGCCGCGATCGGGCTCAACCTGCTGTTCAACGTCCCGCTGCTGCCTGCCGGGCTGATCACCGGCGCGATCGCGTTCGGGATCCTCGAGCTGCAGCGGCGCGGCCACCGGCGCTTCGAACTGGCGGTTGCCGCCCTGCTCGGGATCGTGTTCGCGGGCTTTCTCTATGAGACCTTGCAGATCGGCCCCTCGGCGCACGCCTCGCTGCAAGGGCTGATCCCGGGCCTGAGCGGCACCGATGAGCTGTACCTCGCCGTCGGAATCGTGGGCGCGACCGTGATGCCGCACGTCATCTACCTGCACTCGGAGCTGACCAAGCGACGGGTGGCGCTGCACGATGACTCCGAGCGGCGCCGTGTACTGCGCTTCGAGCGGATCGACGTGATCATCGCGCTCGGGCTCGCGGGCCTGATCAACCTCGCGATGCTGGCGGCTGCGGCGAAGCTGTTTCATGGCTCGGGCCACCACGTGACGACGATCGAAGGCGCGCACGCCGGGCTCGGCCAGCTGGTCGGCGGCGGCGCGGCCCTGGCGTTCGCGGTCGCGCTGCTCGCGTCGGGCGCATCGTCGTCGAGCGTCGGCACGTTCGCCGGTCAGGTCGTGATGGCGGGCTTCATCAACGTCCGGATCCCGGTCTTCGTCCGGCGGGCGGTGACAATGCTCCCGGCGCTGGTGATCCTCGCGGTCGGGGTGAGCCCGACCGGCGCGCTGGTGCTCAGCCAGGTCGTGCTGTCGTTCGGGATCCCGTTCGCGCTCGTGCCGCTGGTCGTTCTGACCAGCAGACGGAACGTCATGGGCGCGTTCGCGAACGGCCGCATCGTCATCGTCCTGGCGTGCACGATCGCGGCCGTGATCACCGCGATGAACGCGTTTCTGATCTACCACCAGCTGCTCGGCTAGATTGCGGGACGGATGTCGTCGCTCGCGCAAGAGTTCGAAGACCTCGTCGGCTCGCTGCCCGACGACTGGACCGATCTCGAGCTCGACCTGCGGATCTTGGACGAGCGTCGCTACGTCGACGCCGCGGTGATGCTGGTGACCGCCAACCCCCAGCCCTACTCCTACCACGACTGGCACTGGCGGCTGGTCGTCGCCCACCGCTTCGGCCACGGCACGCCGGTCCCGTCGGTCCAGCTGGGGCTCAAGCTGCTCGACGACGCGGGGATCGAGGGCGAGC
>DATNKY010000322.1:0-7806 GCA_035603155.1 Solirubrobacteraceae bacterium | reverse complement strand
GTCGGTCCCACGGCCCGCCCGGCAACCGGGCGGGCCGTTTTGTCAGGCGAGCGGTCCGGCGTGTTTTCGGGCGACCGATCCCGGATACATAAAAAGGTGGGCTGAGGGCCCCGCGGTACCTCCGCATCCAACCGAACAAGGAGCCCACCGAAATGAGCCAGCCACCTCGGACGACCACCGATGCCGGCATCCCGGCAGCCAGCGACGAGCATTCGCTGACCGTCGGCCCCGACGGGCCGATCCTGCTCCAGGACCACTACCTGATTCAGAAGATGGCGCAGTTCAACCGCGAACGTGTGCCCGAGCGCGTCGTCCACGCCAAAGGCGGCGGCGCGCATGGATTCTTCGAGGTCACCGAGGACGTGACCCAGTACTGCAAGGCTGACTTCCTCAAGCCGGGCAAGCGGACGCCGGCGTTCGTGCGGTTCTCGACCGTCGCCGGCGAACTCGGCAGTGCCGATACCGTTCGCGACCCGCGCGGTTTCGCGATCAAGCTCTATACCGACGAGGGCAACTACGACATGGTCGGCAACAACACGCCGGTCTTCTTCGTCCGCGACCCCTCGAAGTTCCAGGACTTCATCCACTCCCAGAAGCGGCTGCCGGAGACCAATCTGCGCTCCAACGACATGCAGTGGGACTTCTGGACGCTGTCACCGGAATCCGCGCATCAGGTCACGATCCTGATGAGCGATCGCGGGACGCCGCGCACCTGGCGCCACATGAACGGGTACAGCAGCCACACCTTCCTGTGGGAGAACGCGGGCGGCGAGAAGTTCTGGGTCCAGTACCACTTCAAGACCGTCCAGGGGGTCGACAACTTCACCGACGCGGAGGCCAAGGGGATGGTCGCCGACGAGCCCGATTTCCATCTCCGGGACCTGTACGACTCGATCGCCGCCGGTGACGCGCCGGAGTGGACGCTCGAGATGCAGATCATGCCGTTCGCCGACGCCGCCGATTACCGTTTCAATCCGTTTGACCTGACCAAGGTCTGGCCGCACGGCGATTACCCGCCGATCACGATCGGGCGGATGGTGCTCGACCGCAACCCCGAGAACTACTTCGCCGAGGTCGAGCAGGCAGCGTTCGAGCCGGCCAACATGGTTCGCGGGATCGGACCGAGCCCCGACAAGATGCTGCTCGGGCGGCTGTTCAGCTATCCGGACACGCACCGCCACCGGATCGGCACCAACTACCTGCAGTTGCCGATCAACAGCCCCAAGGCGCCGGTTCACAGCTACAACAAGGACGGGGCGATGCGCTACGAGCACAGCGGCGATCAGCCGGTGTATGCGCCCAACAGCTACGGCGGCCCGGCTGCGGATCCGAGCTTCATGGAGACCGTCTGGGGCGTCGAGGGGGCCGAGATGATCCGCCACGCGTACACGCTGCACCGCGAGGACGACGACTTCGGCCAGCCCGGCACGCTGGTCCGCGAGGTCATGTCGCAGACCGACGTCGATCACCTGTCCGACAACATCGTCGGCCACGCGACCAATGCCGTCACCCCCGAGGTTCAGGAGCGGGTGATCGCGTACTGGACCAGCGTCGACAGGAACCTCGGCGCGACCGTAGCCGACGGGATCCGCAACGTCCCGAGCTCGAACGGCGCCGGCGCCCGCGGGCGGGGACCCGTCGGATCGGGGGCGTCCACCGGTCTGTGACGGGTCGCCACGACTGGCCGTCTCGGACGATCGCTCCGACCAGCCCTCCTCAGGCGGCTACTCGTCCTCCGGGTAGCCGTCTGATGGGCCGGCCACAGTGGGCTCCGGCGGCTCGAGGCGCTCGACCATCGTCGTGAGCCGCTCCAGCGGTTCGACGATGTCCTCGCGGTCGGGCTTCTGCTCGATCATCAGTCGCACCGCCGCGATCTCGCGCGCGAGGTATTCGGCCTCGGCGAGCGAGCGTGAGTTGACATCGCGATCGCGCTCGACTTCCTCTTTGTCGCGGTCTGCCTGGCGGTTCTGCGCGAGCAGGATCAGCGGCGCGGCGTACGCCGCCTGAGTCGAGAACGCGAGGTTGAGCAGGATGAACGGGTACGCGTCCCAGCGCCCGAACACGGCGACGATGTTGAGGGTAATCCACAACAACACGAAGATCGTCTGCGCCACGATGAAGCGCCCGGTACCCAACAGGCGGGCGAGTCGCTCGGCGAAGCGCCCGAATGCGTCCGGGTCGTAGACCGGACCTCCGGGGGTGCCGCGGGGGGTGCCGAGATCGTCGTGACGCGCCATATCAGCTGGCCGACAGGGTAATCCGCCAGTTCGAGGGGAGCACGCGGTCCAGCACGTCGTCAACCGTGACCGCGCCCACCAGCCGGCCCGCATCGTCGACCACCGCCAGCGAGACGACGTCGTAGGCGGCCAGCTCGCCTGCGACTTCGCGGTCGCTGATGTCGACTTGGACTGGGTCGACGTCATCGTCGAGGCAGCGGCCGAGCGGCTTGCTCGGCATCTCGCGCAGCAGCCGCTGGATCCCGACGTTGCCGAGATAACGCCCGGTGGGCGTCTCCAGCGGCGGCCGGCAGATGAACACCGCCGCCGCCAGCGGGACCGGCAGCAACGGATCACGCACTCGGGCGAGCGCGTCGGCGACGGTCGCGGTCGGCGCCAGGATCACCGGTTCGGGGGTCATCAATCCCCCGGCGGTGTCCGGCGCGTAGGTCAGCAGCCGCCGCACGGGCTCGGCCTCGTCGGGATCCATCGCGTGCAGGAGCTCCGCCTGACGAGTGGCGGAGAATTCGCCGAGCAGGTCAGCGGCGTCGTCGGCATCCATCTCGTCGAGCACCCGAGCCAGCCGCTCCGGGTCGAGTCCTTCGACGAGCTCGACCTGCTCGTCTTCGGACAGCTCCTCGAGCAGATCCGCGAACCGGTCGTCCTCCAGCTCTCTGGCCAGCACTCGCCGGCGGCTCAACGGCAGGCGGTTGATCGCCTGCGCCATCTCGGCCGGATGGAGGCCGCCGAGCTCAGCCGCTTCGCGGTCGAGCGTGCGGTCCGAGGCGAACAGCTCGCCGGCCTCGCTCCAGTCGATCACCTCCGGAGTGCGCCGCAGACGGGGGAGCCGACCGCCCGCGAGCGCGACCGTCGCGACCTCCCAGCCGACCTGGTCGGGCGCCGGCGTGAGCCCGATGTCGACCACCCGGTCGCCTCGGACGCGCCTGCCGATCAGCTGGCCGGCGAGCAGCATCTCCCCGTCGCGAAGCTCGAACTGGCGCAGGTTGACCGAGCCCCGGCGCAGCCGGGCCCCGTCGTTGCCGATCTCGCCGATCCGCCCGATCCCGACGAACACCCGGCGGCGTTGGACCGCGACGACGATCCCGTTCACACGCGGGGGCTTGGATCCCAGATCCACGACGCCGTCGGCGACGCGTCCGAGCTCCGCGCCGTCGGCGCCCAACAGCGGCAGTCTGGTCAAGCGCGACACGTAGACGATGCGTCGCTCCATGTCTAGATCCTACGCGCCCGTTGGCTCATTGCAGAGGGATTTCTACCCCGCGCTCGGCCTCCGGACGCGCGCCGAAGATCCGCCGCTCGGAGGCGTCAATCGCGAGGTCGTCGATGCTCGCCTCGCGGCGCAACATCAGCCCGTGCTGATCGAACTCCCACAGCTCGTTTCCGTAGCTTCGCCACCACCGTCCCTCCAGGTCGTGGCTCTCGTACTGAAAGCGGACCGCGATCCGGTTGCCCTCGAACGTCCACAGGCTCTTGCGCAGCGCGTATTCGAGCTCCCGTTCCCATTTCTGGGTCAGGAACGCGACGATCTCGGCCCGCCCGGTAAGGAACCGATCCCGGTTGCGCCAGACCGAATCCTCGGTGTAGGCGAGCGCCACCCGCTGGGGGTCGCGCGTGTTCCAGCCGTCCTCGGCGGCCTGCACCTTGTCAGCCGCGGTCTCGCGCGTGAACGGCGGCAACGGCGGGCGGTCGGTCATTGGCGGTCCTTTCTAACTCGGAACGTGCAGGAGTTCATAGGGTATGGTCGGTCGCTCCGCTGGGCACCCCGCAGCATGAAGATCGTTTACACGCATACAGACGAGGCGCCCGCGCTCGCCACACAATCGTTGCTGCCCATCGTGCGTGCGTTCACCGCCGTCGCGGGCGTGGAGATCGAGCTGCGAGACATCTCCCTGTCGGGGCGGATCCTCGCGCAGTTCCCCGATCTGCTCAGCGACGGTCAGCGCGAGGCCGACGCGCTGGCCGAGCTCGGCGAGCTCGCCGAGACGCCTGAGGCGAACATCATCAAGCTGCCGAACATCAGCGCGTCGGTCCCACAGCTCAAGACGGCGATCCGCGAGCTGCAGAGTGACGGCTTCGAGCTCCCCGACTACCCGGACGAGCCCGCCGACGACGAGCAGCGCGAGATCCGCGCGCGCTACGACAAGGTCAAGGGCAGCGCCGTCAACCCGGTTCTGCGCGAGGGCAACTCGGACCGCCGGGCGCCGGCGTCGGTCAAGTCATACGCCCGCCGGCACCCTCACTCGATGGGCGCCTGGTCACCGGAGTCGCGCTCGCACGTGGCGACGATGGCCGACGGCGACTTTCGCAGCACCGAACGATCGGTCACTTCGGAGCGAGACGGCTCGGTGCGGATCGAGCACGTCTCGGCTGACGGCACCGTGACCGTGCTCAAGGACCGCACCCCGCTGCTCGCCGGCGAGGTGCTCGACGCGGCCGTGATGAGGCGGTCGGCGCTGGACCGCTTCCTGGCCGAGCAGATCGCCGACGCCAAGGCACAGGGCGTCCTGTTCTCGGTTCACCTGAAGGCGACGATGATGAAGGTCTCTGACCCGATCATCTTCGGCCACGCGGTTCGCGCCTTCTTCCCGCGCCTGTTCGCCGACCACGCCGCGGAGCTCAAGGCCGTCGGCGTCAACCCAAACGACGGCGTCGGCGCGCTGGTGAGCGCGATCGACGAGCTCGACGACGGACAGCGCGCCGCCGTGCGAGACGCGCTCGACGCCGCATACGCCGACGGCCCGGGGCTCGCGATGGTCGACTCCGACCGCGGGATCACCAACCTGCACGTCCCGAGCGACGTGATCATCGACGCCTCGATGCCGGCCGCGATCCGCAACTCAGGCAAGATGTACAACGCGGCTGGCGAGCTCGAGGACACCAAGTTCGTGATCCCCGACCACTCGTACGCGGCGCTGTACGCCGAGACCGTCGAGGACTGCCGCCTGCACGGCGCGTTGGACCCGGCCACGATGGGCAGCACCTCGAACGTCGGCCTGATGGCGCAGAAGGCGGAGGAGTACGGCTCGCACGACAAGACGTTCGAGCTCACCGCCGACGGCATCGTGAGGGTTATCGACGATACGGACGAGACGCTGCTCGAGCACGATGTCCAGGCGGGCGACATCTGGCGGATGTGCCAGACCAAGGACGCGGCGATCGAGGATTGGATCCGGCTCGCGGTCGCGCGCGCCCGCGCCACCGGACAGCCGGCCGTGTTCTGGCTCGACGAGACGCGGCCCCACGACCGCGAGGTGCTCGAAAAGGTGCGTCCGGGACTCGCCGAGCTTGACACCGCCAGCCTCGAGATCGAGATCCTCGACGTCGCCGCCGCGACCCGCTTCACGCTCGCCCGCGCCCGTGCCGGTGAGGACACGATCTCGGTCACCGGCAACGTGCTGCGCGATTACCTGACCGATCTGTTCCCGATCCTCGAGCTCGGGACCAGCGCCAAGATGCTGTCGATCGTGCCGCTGATGAACGGCGGTGGCCTGTTCGAGACCGGCGCCGGCGGCTCGGCGCCCAAGCACGTGCAGCAGTTCAATCGCGAGAACCATCTGCGGTGGGATTCGCTCGGGGAGTTCCTGGCGCTGTCGGTGTCGCTCGAGATGCTCGCCGACCGAGACAGCAATTCGGGCGCGAACGTTCTCGCCGCGTCACTCGATCGCGCGACCGCGACGCTGCTCGACAACGGACGCTCGCCGTCGCGTCGCAGCGGCGAGCTCGACAACCGCGGCAGCCATTACTACCTCGCTCTGTACTGGTCCCAGGAGCTCGCCCAACAGACTGAAGATGCCGAACTGGCGAGCCGCTTCTCCCCGCTAGCGCGGCGGCTGGCCGAGTGCGAGCAGACGATCGTCGATGAGCTCGCGGACGTCCAGGGCACGCCGGTCGACGTCGGCGGCTACTACCGGCCGGACGCCGAGCTCGCCGCCGCGGCGATGCGCCCGAGCAAGACGCTCAATGATGCGCTCGAGGCGTTTCAGTCACCCGAGCTTCCAGGCGACCGGGCTCGCGTGGGCTGAGCAGGTCGCCGAGCGCCGCCGTAGGGGCCGACATGCGAGCGCGCGGGCGTTCTGCTCGGGCGCCGCGACTGGATAATGATCGAATGGTTCGCGAAGCTGATCTCCAGGACACGCCCGCCGGCAAGGTGCCCACCGGTGAGGGCTGGTTCGTTCTCAACGCGCGCGACGCACGCTGGTTCGAGGGCGATTTCGGCACCTATACGAGGTTCGAGGGCGAGCGCTTCCCGCAACTCGGGATCAACATCGGCGTTCTCGCTCCGGGCCAGCCCGCGTGCTACTACCACGGCGAGGACGAGCAGGAGGACTTCCTCGTGCTGTCCGGCGAGTGCCTGCTGCTGATCGAAGGCGAAGAGCGCCGGCTGACCGCGTGGGACTTCGTCCACTGCCCGGCCTGGACCGAGCACGTGTTCGTCGGCGCCGGCGACGGTCCCTGCGCGCTGCTGGCGGTCGGCACCAGACTTCAGAAAGGCGTCGTCTACCCGGCGTCGGAGCTGGCTCAGCGTTACGGCGCGGGCGTCGAGCGCGAGACCCGTGACGCGCGCGAGGCGTACGCGAACGTCGCCGAGGACCGGCCGGTCGCCTACCACGAGGGTCTGCTGCCGGACTGAACGCCGGCCGAAGCCCAGCCGGGGCCGTGGCCGTTGCCCGGCCGAAGCCGAGCAGCAGCTGTGGCCGTTGCCCGGCCGAAAGTATTCCCACGCTGCACGCGGCGGGTATAAGACTTGGCGCAGGACTTATCCCACCACCGTCAGGAGGTCCCATGACCGACAGCGTGTACCGGGTTACCGAGGTCGTCGGAGTCAGCAGTGAGTCCTGGGAGCAGGCGGCCCGCGCGGCTGTCGAGACTGCCGCCAAGAGCGTGCGAGAGCTTCGCATCGCGGAGGTCCTGCGCCAGGACGTGACGATCCAGGACGGCGGCGTGCTCAACTACCGCATCCGTCTCGCGATCTCGTTCAAGTACAACCCGGACTGAGACCACCGAGCCGAGGGTCGCTCGCTCCGGAGGCCGGGCCGCCGGAGCGAGCGTCAGCGGGCCAGCGGGAAAGAGTCGGCCGTCACGCGGTCGACCTCGGTGACGGCATCCGCCGGGATCCCCGCTCGCTTGGCGGCGGCGATGATCGCGTCGGGGTTGGGTGCCTCGTAAAGGCAGTAGCTGCGGTGCCGGTCCGCGCTCAGGAACGAGAACAGCCAGTTGACGCCCTCGTCCGCGTTGATCTCCTCGAGCAGCAGTACGTCGTCGCCGCTCATATCGAGCTGCTCGGCGAACGTCCGCTCGATGACGTACATCGGCATGACGCGATGCTACCGCCTGTCGGGCTGTCCGATGAGCGCATTTCGGAACGCGTAGGCGGCGGCCTCGGTCCGGTTCGCAGCGCCGGTCTTGCGCAGGATGTTGCGCACGTGATTGGCGACGGTGTGTCCGCTGATGAACAGCTCCTCGCCGATCTCGCGGTTGCTCCGCCCGGCCGCGACGAGCCGCAGGATCTCCAGCTCGCGCCAGGAGAGGCCGTCGGGCGGGGTCCCCGACGATCCGCTCCGTGCTCCGA
>DATNKY010000697.1:0-2625 GCA_035603155.1 Solirubrobacteraceae bacterium | reverse complement strand
CCTGCCCGCGCAATCGACCATGCCACACGACGTCAAAGCAGGATTGTGGTCCGCCAAGCAAGCGACCGGGTTCGCCAAATCCGGAGCAAGTCGACCCGCCACCAGCCGTTCGCTCAGCGTTGGCGATTGAGACGGTCAGATCACTGACGCGCGAACGCGGTCGCGGTCACTCCGAGGCGTCCGGTTGTGGATGCCAACTGTTACTCGATGGCGCCCGGCCAGAGGTCCTCCAGGCTCTGTAGATCGCGCCTCATTGTGGAGGAGGAGGACCGCGTCGCTTGTCGATGACCATCGATACCCCCATTAGAACCGAAAGACCGGCGTTCGGTACGAGAAGCACTCCCACTAGGATCGCAGCAACTACTTGACCTTTCGCTATCGCGATCACGAGGGCGCCGGCCAAAAGCGCGGTCGCGATGAACTGCCAAGGAAGCCGCCGTTTCTTCACCCGATGCATCCTCCCAGGGCGACGCCGCGATAGAGGGTCGCCCAGTCCCGACACGAGTTCACCGTGTGTGTCTACCCGCTGGTACCGCCCGTCGTCGCTCGCCTTGATCGAGGAGCGGTAACCGGTCGGCGCCCTCCACTGATCTTTCGACAGCGTTCCCGTCTGAGACGCCGCGGTGACGCGGCGCGCGACGGGCTCTACGACAACGGCCTGCCTCCCGTGCTGCGGAGGTGCATGTCGCATTTCGTGCAGATGTCGGAGGCTAGGCCGGAGCAGGGGCGGCGCTCCGGCTAGCAGCAGGTGCAGCTCTCGCCTTGCCAGGCGTCGCGCGCCTCGGTGAGCGCGACCGCTGCGATCAAGAGCGCGACGACGGGATCAGCCCACCACCATCCCGCTAGCGCGTTGGCGAGCAGGCCCACGAGCAGCCCGGCTGAGAGGTAGGCGCACAGCATCGTCTGGCGGCTCTCGCTGGTGGTCGCTGAGGAGCGAAGCGCGCCCCCGACCTTCCGCTTCGCGGCGGCTAGCGGCGGCATCGCGACGAGGGTGACCGAGGCGAGCGCGATGCCAGCCCAGCTGACGGCCGGGTGATGTCCGGCTATAAGGTCACGAGCAGACTCGATCACGACGTACACCGAGAGGATCACGAACGACGCGGCGATCAGCTGCTGCGCGCGTCGCTCGGCGCGGTGCGAGCTGAGCCGGTCGTCGGTGACGAGCCACAGCACGACAAGGCCCGCGCCGGCCTCGATTACGCTGTCGGCACCGAATCCGACCAGCGCGACGGACCCGGCGATAACGCCGGCCGCGATCGCAATCGCCGCCTCGAGAACGTGCCAGGCCAAGCCGAGCTGGGTCAACCGTCGCGCTCGGCTCGTCAGTCGCTGGCGCTGCTCGAGGTCGCTGCGACCGCTGACGGTCACCGGCAGCGTCGGCAGTGGCGTCCCGGTGGCCATACCCGGAACGGTACCCACCGCGTCACGGCCCGGGTCGCGCGAACTCCCATCGAGCTGGGAATTCACTCAGCACCAGAACTCCCGCAGGACAGACAGGGCGGATCGGTGCCCCAGATCGGCCCTGCGACCAGCCGCCACATCCGCCATCGGATTCGTGCATGCCGCACGAGCGGCTGCGCGTAAAAGGTTTGGCAGTCAGACTCCGAAACCGGCCATCGAGACTGCGGTGGTGGATCGGGTCTCGTGATGCACCTGGCTCAGGATCGTCACGCGGGCTCGTCCTGCGGCGGTGAGATGCTCGAGTCGGCGACTGAGCAGGGGGCAGATTGGCGCCATCCCGCTGGCAAGGTGGGACCTGTCGTCGTGGTGCAGGACCCAGTTCTCATCGGCTGGCGCTCAGCGCTCGATGCCGGTGAGAAGGGCGTTGGCGAGCGGCTGGGGGTGGGTGAGCGGCAGCATGTGGCCGGCGCCCTCGATCAACGTGTGCTGCGCGTGCGGCACGTGCAACCGGACGACGTTGCAGATCGCGCGGTCGACGGAGGATGTCTGCGATCCCTCGACGATGTGGACCGGCGCGGTCACCTGGGCGAGCGCGTCAGGTGTGAGGAGGTCGTCGAAGAGAACGTCCCATAGGTCTCCCCGGGACTCCTGGAGAGCGAGAAACGCCTCGCGGCGTGGGGGCGGCCACCGAGCGAACGACCCGGGTCCGTTGTAGAAGTCGATGAACTCCTCAAACGCCTCGTACCACCGCCCCGCGTGAACGTGCGCGCGCCAGCGATCGCGCAGGCCACAGATCCGGGCGTAGGCGTCGGTGTCCTGCGTCCGCAGCAACGCGTACGCCTCAGGCTCGATGACGGCGAGCCAATTCACCAGGTCAGGCGCTGCAACAGCCACGCGCAGGGCGGTTGCGCCACCCCACGAGAACCCGACCAAGGACACGGCCCCGCCGACGTGCTCGGCGACGGCGTAGACCTGATCGGCGTAGTCGTCGAGGGTCCGGCGCCCAAGCACGCCCGGGCCGGTGCCGTCGCGGTAGGCCTCGATCGCGACGAGTCGGTAGCCCTCCGGCCAGAGCGAGAAGACCTGCTTCCACTCGCCAGCGCTGCCCACCCCGCTGTGGAGGAAAACCACCGGCGTCCCCGTGCCATGCTCGAGGACCTTGACGCTGCGCCCGAGCGGCGTCCGGAGTGACGCGGCCGCCGCCATTCAATCGACCGGGTTCCC
>DATNKY010000684.1:0-2374 GCA_035603155.1 Solirubrobacteraceae bacterium | reverse complement strand
CATCAGCATCAGGCCGATACCGATCATCGCCAGGCCGGGTGCGATCAGAAACCGGATCGGCACGACCGCGGTGAGGCGGCCGGCCAACCCTGACGTGATCAGGACCGAGCCAGACAGGACGAGGAAGCGCAGGCCGGTCTGAAACGCGGACAGGCCGAGGACGTCCTGTATGTAGAGCGTCAGGTACAGCAGCAGCGAGAACAGGCCGGCGGAGATCGCGAACGCCGCGATCAGGCCACCGGTGAACGTCGGCTTGCGGACCAGCGACAGGTCGAACATCGCCTGGTCGCGCTGGAGCAGCTCGGCGACCACGAACAGGATCAGCAAAACCGCCGAGCCGATCAGGCAGGCCACGATCTCGGTCGATCCCCAGCCCTTGTCATTGCCCTTGATGAGCGCGTAGACGAGCGCGCCGAGCGCGCCGCTGAACGTCACGAAGCCGATCAGGTCAGGACGGCGCGCGCCGCTCTGGCGGGACTCGTCGACCTTCATCGCCGTCAGGACGAGCGCGATCACGCCGATCGGGACGTTGACGAGGAAGATCCAGCGCCACGAGAGCCCGGTGGTCAGTGCGCCGCCGACGACCGGTCCGATCGCGACCGCCAGACCCGTGATCGCTCCCCAGACGCCGAACGCGGTTCCCCGCTCGCGGCCCTGAAAGGCGCTTCCGAGCAACGCCAGCGAGGTCGAATACATCGCCGCGCCACCGATCCCCTGGACGCCGCGGGCGAGGTTCAGCCACAGTGGGGTGGTCGCCAGGCCCGACGCGAGCGAGCTCAGGGTGAAGATCACGAGGCCGACCATGAACAGCCGTCGACGGCCGAACAGATCGGCGAGCGAGCCGGTGGTGAGCAACAGCGCGGCTAGCGTCAGCGCGTACGCATCGACGACCCACTGCAGGTCGCTGAAGTTGGCGTGCAGCGCTCGCTGCATCGACGGCAGCGCGACGTTGACGATCGTCACGTCGAGCAGCAGCATGAACGTGCCGATGCAGACGGCGATCAACGTCCACCACTTGCGGTCCATCAGGGCCGACTCCTTGCTCGCTGGGCCCGGTCCACTCGCCTGAGGCTACCCAGGCTGAGTGCTCGGCCCGTTACGCCTGCGCCGATCGCGGCTCAGCGGAGGGGCGGCTCTCGTTCTGGAGCCGACAGGTCGTTGTTGGACTCAGTTTCGGCTCTCAGCCCGCGGACGGAGCGGTGACCGGGAGACCGGCGTCCCGCCACGCCTGAAACCCACCGTCGAGGTCGGTGGCGCGGCTGAAACCGAGGTCAAGCAAAGTGGCGGCCGCGAAGCTCGACGCATAGCCCGCGTCACAGACGATGATCACGTGGTCGTCGAGTCCCGGAGCGTCCGGATGGCGGTGGTCGCTGCTCGGATCGAGGCGCCACTCGAGCACGTTGCGCTGGATCAGAAGTGCGTCCGGGATCATCCCGTCGTGCGCGATCTGGGAGTCGCTGCGGATGTCGATCAGGATCGCGCCTTCGCGCACCGCGGCATCGGCGCCGGTCGGGTCCAGCCGCCGCAGCCGGGCTCGGGCGACAGCGAGCAGATCGTTCATCGTCATTCTCGGCATCGCACAGATCGTACGAAAGCCACGCTCGCTGGCGAAGGCGCGAGACGTCGCGGTGTTGCTCGCGACCGTAGACTCCCGCGTCGTGCTGAAGCCATTCCTCCTTGGAGCGAGCCGGCAGTGACCGCGGTCGGCTGGATCGGGACGGGCGTCATGGGTTCGTCGATGGCCGGTCATCTGCTCGATGCCGGCGACACGGTCGCGGTCCACAACCGGACCCGTTCGCGTGCCGACTCGCTCGTGCAGCGCGGTGCGAAATGGTACGACTCGCCGCTCGAGCTCGCTGCCGGCGCCGAGGTCGTGTGCCTGATGCTCGGCTACCCGATCGACGTCCGCACGACCGTCCTCGGCGACGACGGGATCCTCACGGCGATGGACCCCGGGTCGCTGCTGATCGACTTCACCACCAGCGAGCCGGCGCTCGCGGTCGAGATCCACGAGGCGGCGTCGGCGAAGGGCATCGAGTCGCTCGACGCGCCCGTATCCGGCGGCGATGTCGGCGCGCGCAACGCGACGCTCGTGATCATGGTCGGGGGCGAAGCCGCCGCGTTCGAACGCGCGCAACGGGTGTTCTCGGTCCTCGGCCAGACCGTCAAGCTCGCCGGCGGGCCCGGGTCCGGCCAGCACACGAAGATGGTCAACCAGATCGCGATCGCCGCTGGGATGATCGCGCTGTGCGAGGCGCTGCTGTACGCGCACGGCGCCGGCTTGGACCTCGAGCAGACGATTGACACGATCAAGGGCGGTGCCGCCGGCTCGTGGTCGCTGTCGAACTACGGGCCGCGCGTCCTGCAGGGAGAT
>DATNKY010000680.1:0-7392 GCA_035603155.1 Solirubrobacteraceae bacterium | reverse complement strand
GTCTCCGAGTGGCTTGCCGCCAACATCCCCGAGTCACCCCCGGCGACGATCGTTCACGGCGACTACCGGCTCGGCAACACGATGTTCGCCCACGGCGCGCCTGCGCGGATGATCGCGATCTTCGACTGGGAGATGGCGACGATCGGCGATCCGCTCGCCGATGTCGGCTACATGATGCTCCACTGGCGCCAGGCCGATGACGACGACTCCAAGTTCGCCCTGCAGAGCGTCACGGCCCTGCCCGGGTTCCCTAGCCGGCGCGAGCTGGTCACGCTCTACGAACAGCGCTCCGGGCGGTCGATCGATCACCTCGATTGGTACGTGACGCTCGCGTACTGGAAGGCGGTCGCGTTCATGGAGGGCAACTACCGGCGGGCGGTCTCGGGCGCGACCGATGACCCCTACCTGAAGTCGTTCGGCGACGGTGTGATCGAGCTCGCGCGCCGTGCGTTGGAGGTCACACGCGATGGCTTCTAGCGGCGACGATGCCGCCCCCCGCGGCCTGTTGATCGACTGGGGCGGCGTGATGACGTCGAACATGTTCGAGACGTTCTCGGGCTTCTGCAAGCGCGAGGGGCTCTCACCGGACGTGGTCGCCAAGCAGTTTCGCAACGACCCCGCGAGCCGTGAGCTGCTCGTCGGGCTCGAGACGGGCGTGCTCCCCGAGGAGCAGTTCCAGGTCGAGTTCGCGGCGATACTCGGCGTTCCGCCGTCGGAGCTGATCGACCGGATGTTCGCCGACGGCCGCCTCGACGAACCGATGATTGACGCGGTCCGTAACGCGCGCCGGGCCGGGATCAAGACCTGTTTGTTGTCGAACTCGTGGGGCACGCGGCGCTACGACCGCGCGCTGCTGGCCGAGCTGTTCGACGGGATCGTGATCTCGGGCGAGGTGGGGATCCGAAAGCCGACGCCCGAGATCTACGAGCTCGCCGCGCAGCGGATCGGACTCGAGCCCCGGCAGTGCGTGTTCGTCGATGATCTGCGCTTCAACCTCGACCCGGCCGCTGCGCTCGGCATGACCACGATCCTGCACCGCGACAGCGAGCAGACGATCGCCGAGCTCGAGCGGTTGTTCGGGGTGGACCTGCAATGAGCGCCGGCCCTCGCTGGGTCGCGCGCACCGGCATCGGCGAGCTCGGTCCTCGCTGGATCGCGCGCACCGGCATCGGCGAGCTCGCACCCCGCTGGATCGCACGCACCGGGGCCGGCGCGCTCGCCACGCTCGCGCTCGCTTCGTGCGGGAGCAGCTCGCTGAGCCCGGCTCAGATTCGCAGCCGGGCGACCAAGATCTGCACCGCCACCGCCCGGCGCACAGGCAAGATCGCCACGCCCGCGTCGCCCGACGGCGGGCTCGTGTTCCTCAATCGCGGGATCGCGGCGATCGATCGCGAGGTGACCCAGCTCCGCGCGCTGCATGCGACCGGGACGGCGCGAACCGCGGTTGACGGGACGGCGGCCGAGCTCGCCGCGCTGCGCTTCACGCTCAAGGGGCTGCACGCGAGCAACGACCCGGTGATCACGATCAAGACTCTCGAGCGGCGGCTCGCTCCGATCGAGCAGCGCACCAACGCCGCCTGGCGCAAGCTCGACATCCGCGCCTGCGTGACCGCCTAGCGGGCGGCTCCGAGGGTGGAAGATCGTCCCGCGCATTGCGTGGAAAATCCGTCGCGCGCGTGTGGATTTTCCACGCAACGTTCGGCGGCACCCGTTAACGAGGACCGCCGGCGCGAGGCCGGCGGTCCACGATACGGCTTGTCCAGCTAACCGGTGGCTAGCGAATCTGCTTCGCGAGCTTCAGGTCCGCGGCCTTGACGACCGAGGGAATCGTCTGGAAGTCCAGCGCCGCACCAAACTTCTGGCCGGGGCCAACCGCGTAGCGGATGAGCGCCTGCAGCGCCGATGCCTTGCTCGACGACTTCGGGAAGATCCCGTTCGTGAACGTCGAGATCGGGTAGGCGATCTTGAACTTCTTCGGCGGGTCGACGATGTGCACGCCGTTGGCACCAACACGCTTGACCGATGAGGCAGCGTTCTTGATGTTCTTCAGGTTCGGGAACTCGAACTTCCCGGCTGCGTTCTCGACCGCCGCGGCGGGGAGCCGGTGGGCGATCAGGTACGAAGCGGCGATGTAGCCAATCGAGCCCTGCGTCTCGCCGACGACGAACGTCACGCCGGCGTTGCCCTTCGCGCCGGTACCGGTCGGGAAGCTGACCGACGTCGAGGTACCTTCGCTATGCGACCAATTGCTGCTCGTGTGGGAGAGGAAGTCGGTGAACGCGTAGGTGTCGCCCGAGCCGTCGCTGCGGAACACGGGGGTGATCTTCAGGTTCGGAAGCCTCTTGCCCTTGTTGAGCTTCTTGATGGCCGGGGCGTTCCAGCTCGTGATCTTGCCCTGGTAGATCTGCGCCAGGACCGGGCCCGTCAGCTTGAGGCCGCTGACGCCCTTGACGTTGTAGGCGACGGCCGTCGCGGTGAGCGCCCATGGGATCTGGACGCACCCCTTGCATGCGGCAGACTGCGCGCTGGTCATAGGTGCATCCGAGGCGCCGAAGTCGACCGACCGGGCGGTGATGTCCTCGATCCCCGTACCCGAACCGACGCCGCCGTAGGTGACGGCCCCCCACAGCGATGAGTGTCCCGACCACTGCTGAATCAGAGGCTGGACGAGCGTAGAGCCAGCCCCTGTGACGGCGGTGGCGCCGAGCGCGACAGCGCTCATTGCGCCCATCGCGACAGCCAACGCCGCTACAAAGAGGCCAACCAATCTCTTGCGATGCAAGATGTTGCTCCTTTTGGATTTGGTGAAGTCCGGCCGACGATTGTGTGCAGGCCGTGCGCCCGCCTGGAGAGGAAGCGGGCCTAGCATGGGGCAGCGGCAACCACCGGCTGTTGCGCGCTTGTAATCAAGATTTGAAAATCGTGTGATCAAGCGAGAGGCGGGCGGACTGGCGGGAATAAGTTCCTCTAGCCTGCCGCGCCGTGTCGTCGCGCGCGCGAGTCAGCCGTCTGCCTGGGATCGGATCCGCGACGAGTCGAGGCTCGGGAATGAGCCTCGGCGACGGCATTATTTTCGGTATGTGCGCCTTCGCGGCGCTGATCACGATCGCGGTCATCGGCGAGGCCGCCTACCAGATCATCAGCGGTGCCAGGCCTGCGGTTTCCAAACTCGGCCTCAGCTTTCTGACTCAAACTCTGTGGGCGCCGAACTTCAACAAGTTCGGCGCCGGCGCACTCATCTACGGGACGGTGGTCAGCTCCGCGATGGCGCTGGCGCTCGCGGTGCCGGTCGGCGTCGCCATTGGTCTGTTCCTCAGCATGATGGTCGGAGGTCGCGTTCGCGCGGTGATCGGCCCAATCGTCGAGCTGCTGGCCGCAGTGCCGAGCGTGATCCTCGGCTTCTGGGGGATCCTCGTTCTGTCGCCGTTCGTGCAGCAGCACTTCGAGCCGTGGCTGAATCACGCGTTCGGGTTCATCCCGCTGTTCGGCCCCGCTGAGACGACCGGCTCCAGCCTGTTCACCGCCGGTCTGATCCTGACGATCATGGTCGTGCCGATCGTCGCCTCGCTGAGCCGCGATCTGTTCCTTACGGTCCCTCGCGAGCAGCAGGACGGCGCCACCGCACTCGGCTGCACGCGCTGGGAGATGATCCGCGGCGTAATTCTGCCGACCACCGCTCCCGGAGTGATCGCGGCTTCGGTACTCGGGCTCGGACGGGCTTTGGGGGAGGCGATTGCGGTCACTCAGGTGATCGGTGCCGGCACGGCGATCCACGCGTCGCTGTTCCGGACCCAGGACACGCTCGCGAGCCGCATCGCCGAGCAATTCCCGGGCCAGAGTCCGCTCTGGCACTCATCGCTCTTCTACCTCGCTCTGATCCTGCTCGTGATTGGCCTGACGACGAACCTGTTCGCGCAGTGGATCGGCAGCCGGTTCGACGTCAGCGCACAGGTGCCGATGTGACCGATGAGCTTCAGCCGGTGACCGAGCAGCTTCAGGCGGAGAGCGGGGAGCTTCAGCCGCCGGGCGAGCCGCTGTTTGATCCCGGCGCCCCGCTGAGGCCCTCGGGCAACCTACGCCGCCGCGAGATCGTGGGCCGGCTTGGCACCGGTATCTGCACCGCGGCCGCCGTACTCGCTGTCGCGGTCCTGGGAATCGTGATCTTCACGGTCGCCAAGCGCGGCGCGAGCGCGATCAGCCTCAACTTCCTGATCAAGCCGGCGTCCCTGTTCGGCGGGCCGAGCGGCGGGATTGGGCCCGAATTGGTCGGCACCATTGTTCTCGTCGCGCTCGCGGCCGCGCTGGCGACCCCGGTCGGGATCCTCACCGCGTTGTTCGTGACCGAGTTTGCGCGCGGTCGCCCCGCCCAGATCGTGCGCGCGGTGCTCGATCTGATGCAGGGACTTCCGAGCATCATCGTCGGGGTCCTAGTCTTCTCGCTGCTCGTCGCAGGAACTGGAGAGTCGGGCTACGCTGGGTCGATCGCGCTGGCGATCATCATGCTGCCGCTGATCGCGCGCGCCGCCCAGGAGGTGATCCTGCTCGTCCCGACCAGCCTGCGCGAGGCTGCTGACTCGCTCGGGGTAAACCGGTGGCGTACCATCACCGGTGTAGTCCTGCCTGAGGCGCGGGCCGGGATCGTGACCGGAATCATCCTCGCCGTGGCCCGTGCGGCGGGTGAAACGGCTCCCTTGATCCTGATCGACGGAGTCTTCAACCCGAGCCAGTTCTCCTGGAATCCATTTGTCGGCAACCACGCCATCCCCAACATCCCCGTCGAGATCTTCACGCTCTCCGAGCAGGCCGACCCGTCGAGCTTCACCCGCGCGTGGGGCGCGGCGTTGGTGCTGCTGGCGATGATCCTGTTCGCCAACTTCGTCGCGCGTCTGATTCTCGCGCGCAGCGCCAGGAAGCTGGGACGGTGACGATGGCCCCCGACAACTACGGCACGGCGACCGACCCGCCAGTCAGCCGCAGGATCAGGATCCAGACCGACACCTCAGTCGCCCCCAGGTCGCAGGACACCGGGGCCGCGCGCCGTGCCCCAGCGCTCGAACCCGTATTCGACGTCCGCGACGTGTCGATCTCCTACGGCCCCAAGACCGCTGTCGAGGACGTGTCGCTGCAGATCTACCAGCACATGGCCACCGCGATCATCGGCCCGTCGGGCTGCGGCAAGACCACGTTTCTACGGTGCCTGAACCGGATGAACGACTCGATCCCGGGCTTTGGCATCAAGGGACAGATGCTCTATCGCGGTCACGACGTGTACGGCAACGGGGTCAACAGGGTCGAGGTTCGGCGCCGGATCGGGATGGTGTTCCAGAAGCCGAACCCGTTCGCGAAGTCGATCTACGACAACATCGCCTGGGCGCCCCGCACCCTCGGCATGAAGCGCGATCTGAACGCGCGCGTCGAGCGCGCGTTGCGTGATGCGGCGCTCTGGGACGAGGTCAAGGACCGGCTGAAGTCCTCGGCGCTCGGCCTCTCCGGTGGCCAGCAACAGCGCCTCTGCATCGCGCGCGCGATCGCCGTCGAGCCCGACGTGGTGCTGCTCGACGAGCCCGCCTCGGCGTTGGACCCAATCGCGACGATCGCGATCGAGGACCTGATCACCGTGCTCAAGCGCCGCTACACGATCGTGATCGTCACCCACAACATGCAGCAGGCCGCGCGCGTCGCCGACAAGACCGCTTTCTTCAGCCTTGACAGCAATCGAATCGGGACGCTGATCGAGTACGACGATACGGAACGAATCTTCTCCGACCCCCGAGACTCGCGGACGCGCGATTACGTGACCGGCCGCTTCGGCTGACCGCGAGACGAGCCCGCCGTCCAGGCGCTCAGGGGCGGCGCGAGGAAGCGTCCAGCGAGCCGCGCGCGATCGAGTCGCCCGATACCTGCTCGAGCAGCGACACGCCGCACTGCCAGCAGAAGACGGCGCCGTTGGAGTGTGGCGCGCCGCAATTCCAGCACACGCCGGCGGTGCCGGTCTGCTCCATGCGCAGGATCCGCTCGACCTCGTTGAGTTCGGCGTCGGCGTCCTGGAGAATCGCGGCGCGCTTGACGAGAAGGTCAACCCGCATCCGGTCGCGGACCGCCATCTCGTAGACAAGGCCGCCAAGGTCCCATTGAAGTTCGGCCACGCGTGCGGCCAACTGGTCGCGCCGTCGCTGCAGATCGACGGTCTCGCCGCCGTCCTGTTGTCTGGCTTGGGGCTGGCCCGCAGCCGATGGGGTCGCGCTGGGGGCCGCGCCGCTACTGGTCTGAGATTGGCCCGCCGGCGTCGGCTCGTGGTACGCGGACGCGGGCTCCCGACTTGCGCCCTGCGCCGCGCTGAACGGGTTACGCATCGGTCAGCGCCTCACGGTCCGAAGAAGTTGCCCGTGAACTTGCCGTGCTGGTAGCCGGCGCCGTGGCCCTTGGCGCCGACCGTGACGGTCGCCGGCGGCAGCTGCGTGGCAGCCGTGGAAGTGCTCGACGCGGCGGCGGTCGATGAGCTGGCGCTCGTGCTGGCGTTCGCCGCCGACTTGTTGTTGGACTTGCCCGACGACTTGTTGGCCGAGCCCGAGCTACCGCCGCTGTTCACCGGGGCGGTCGTCGGAGCCGCGGTGCTCGCGGCGGCGCCGCTGCCACCACCGACATTGACCACCTGCACCTTCGAGCTGGTCGGGCTCGACGACGGCGCCGACTTGTTTCCGATCAGGACGCCGATCCCCAGCGCGAGCAACAGCGTCGCGACGCCCGCGACCAGGGTCGTGCCGGCCGAGAACCGGCTGCCGCGAGGCGCGGGCGGTGCAGGCGGAGCGGCGGTCGTGCCCGGGTTCGCGGACAGCGCCGTAAATCGCGCCGGTCCGCGGCGCTCGCCGCAGTTGAGGCAGTACCGCTGATCGGGTGCGAGCGGCCGGCCGCAGTTCGCACAACGATCGCTGGCCGCGGCGAGACCCACCGGCGCCGGCGCCGGTGCCGGTTCGCTCGGTCGCGGCGCAGGCTTGGTGGCGGCAATCGTGTCCGTCGGCGCGGTCGCCGGATCGTCGGCCCGTCCCGTGGCGGCGCGATCGCCGGCGCCGTACAGGGGCGCGCGCGAGGCCGTGTCAGCGGGGTCCGAATGCGGACTCGCATACTGGCCGGGGCGCTCGTCGGCGGGTCCCTGATCGGTGGTCTTCGTGATCGGCGGCATGCAGTCGGGCCGCTAGTATGGGGCGCACCAGCCGGGGGGCGTGTTAACAACTTGTGACCCCGGGGCTCGTTGCCGCTGGTCCTCGAGCACAAGATGGTCACACCTTTCGCCGCGCGAGCCTGCAGAGTATGTGGGTTTTGTGACCGGATTCGAGCCCGCCGCCGATCGGCCCCCCACGCCGGGCAGATGCGCCGAATGCGGCTGTCGGCTCG
>DATNKY010000512.1:0-4971 GCA_035603155.1 Solirubrobacteraceae bacterium | reverse complement strand
CGGCGTCAGCGCCGGCCGGCGCGACGGCGGCGGTCGCCCCCGGAACCTTGTCGACCAGCTCGGCGAGAGCACGCTCGACCCCGGCCAGTCCGTCGCGTTCGGCGAGCTCGCGCATCCCGCGACGAGCGACCACGACCGCATCGGTGTTGGCGGGCAGGCGCACGCTCTGACGGGCGAACGCCTCCCTCAGGACCCGCTTGACGCGGTTTCGTTCGACGGCCCCGCCGACCTTGCGCGATACCGACAGTCCGAGCCGCGGGCTGCCGTCGTCGCCGTTGCGCGGAAAGACGTACAGCACCAGATCGCGCCCGGCGTGCGAGCGGCCCTGACGAAACACGCGGTCGAACTCAGCGCTACGCGAAAGCCGTGCCCGGCTTGGCCGCTGCCCAGCGCCGGGTGCAACCAGCATCAGACCGTCAGGCGCTTGCGGCCCTTTGCGCGCCGTCGCTTGAGTGTCAGGCGCCCGGCACGGGTCTGCATGCGGGCGCGAAACCCGTGTGTACGCGCGCGCTTGCGCTTCTTTGGCTGGTAAGTACGTTTCATAGCTCGAGGCCGGGGACGAGCACGGCGAGGAGATCCCAGTATACGCAGGCCCACTGGGCATCCCGGGAGGATCGGCCAGGATAGCGCGCGGTGCCCCGCTCAGCGGTGCCGTGAGGTGGCGATCGACGGCCCGGAAACATCATCACCACTCGGCTTTCACTTTTTCCCGCGCTTTGCGTCAACACCCCTCCTCTAGGGCCGAGGCGGCCCGGTGGCCGTTGGTATATTCGCCGCCCTCGGGCCGGTCCCCGCCGCTCGCCCTTCTGAATCCGTACACGAACCTCCTTGGAAGGAGTCGCTTGGCGCTGCCCGCGCAATCGGAGGCCTTACCCGCGTGGCGCACGATCCAATCCGAGCTGCGGCGGCTCGTCGGCGACTCGACCTACGAGATCTGGCTGGCTCCGCTCGAGTTCAAGTCGTGGGACGGCGACGTCCTCGAGCTCGAGGTCCCGGCTGCGACGAGAGCGTGGGTGGCGGACCGCTTCAGCCGTGTCCTGCAGCGGTGCGCAGCCGACGTCCTCGGCCAACGCGCATCCATCTCGCTCAGCACGGGCCAGGGCCCGGCGCGGCGGCCGGAGACGGCCCGGGCGGACCCTCCCGCCGAGGGTGGCTTCATCCCCCGCTACGGCTTCGAGCAGTTCATCATCGGGGCCGGCAACCGCCTTGCTCACGCGGCCGCCCTCGCCGTCGCCGAATACCCGGGGCAGGCCTACAACCCGCTGTTTCTGCACGCTCCGCCGGGACTTGGCAAGACCCACCTCCTGCACGCGATCGGCAACTACGTGCTCGCGTTCGGCGGCGGCACGAGAGTCCGCTACGCGACCGCCGAGTCGTTCACCAACCACTTCCTCGCCGCACTCGAGTCCAGGTCACTGCAGTCGTTCAAGCACGCTTACCGCGACGCCGACGTGCTGCTGATCGACGACGTCCAGTTCCTCGCGAGCAAGACGCGGACCGAGGAGGAGTTCTTCCACACCTTCGACGCGTTGCACCAGGCCGGCCGCCAGGTCGTCCTCACCTGTGATCGGCTGCCGCGCTCGCTGACCGCGATCGAGGAGCGGTTGCGCGAGCGCTTCGAGTCCGGCCTGGTAGCCGACATCGAGCCTCCCGATCATCCCACGCGCGTCGCAATCCTCCGCAAGCGTGCCGCGCTCGACGGCATCTCGGTGGCCGATCCCCAGGTCCTCGAGCTGATCGCCGACCGCGTCACCGACAACGTCCGCGCGCTCGAGGGCGCCCTGATCCGCGTGGTGGCATTTCACTCGCTCACGCAACGGGCGCTCGACCTCGCGCTCGCGACCGAGGTCATGGACTCGATCTACCCGGTCCGGGGACGATCGACCCCCTCGATCTCCGACGTCCAGGCCGTTGTCGCCGCCCATTACGGGCTGTCGACCGACGAGCTCGTTTCCCAGACGCGCGCGAGCAGGGTCCTGTGGCCGCGCCAGATGGCGATCCACCTGGCGCGAGAACTGACCGGGGAGCCGCTCAAGACGATCGGCGCGGCGTTCGGCGGACGCAATCACGGCACGGTGCTGCATGCCTGCAGACGCGTGTCCGACCGCCTTGCCGGCGATCAAGAACTTGCCGTTGAGCTCGATGCGCTGAGCACCGCGATCCGCGACCTCCAAGCCGACCGCGACTGTTGACAGACTTGGCAGTCGGCTCAAAGCAACAACTTCGCCGCTAAATGCGGGTGATCGCGCACTTCTCCACAGTCTTTATTCGCTCTATGACTTCTAATTCCTTGTCGAGGTATCAATCGTGAAGATCACTGTCGAGCGCGAACGTCTTCTCGCCCAGCTGCAGACCGTCAGCAGGGTCGCTTCGACGCGGAGCGCGATCCAGGCCCTGTCCGGCGTGCAGCTGCTGGCGTCCGAGGCGGGCTGTGAACTTCGCGCGACCGATATGGACGTTGGTCTCCGCGTCCCGCTCGAGGCCGAGGTGGCACGCGAGGGCATGGTTGTGCTCCCGGCCCGCTTGGTGCTCGATGTCGTGAGATCGCTGCCCGCCGACTCCGTCACGCTCGAACTGCGATCCGCCGAGCAGGACGTCGAGATGGTGTCGGGCAGCGCGACGTTTCACATCCGAACACTCCGTGGCGAGGATTTCCCGCCGTTCCCCGAGGCCGAGGACGGTTCGACCGTCGAGCTGGAGCCCGATGCGTTCGTCTCGACGGCGCTCAAAGTGGCGGGTTCGGCGTCGCGCGACGAGACCCGCCCTGTCCTGACGGGGATCTTGGTCTCCGCCTCGGATCGCGAGCTGCGGATGGTTGCGACGGACTCCTACCGCCTGAGCGTCAAGGAGACGACGCTCGACGCGCCGCTGTCGGCGGGGTTCGAGGTCAACGTCCCGGCCCGCGCGCTCCAGGAGCTCGGGCGTCTGGTGACGCACGCCGAGGACGAGCAGCTGCGGATCAGCGTGCGCCAGAACCAGGTTCTGTTCACGCTCGGGCGCGTGGTTCTGTCCTCGCGGCTGATCGACGGCCAGTTCCCGAACTATCAGCAGCTGCTGCCCGAGAGCTTCGAGCACGAGCTGCGGCTGGCCGGCGCCGAGTTCACCGACGTCGTACGCCGGATCAGCCTGCTGGCGCAGAAGAACGCCCCGCTGCGGCTGGCGTTCTCGCAGGGCGAGCTGACGGTTTCGGCACAGACGCCCGACGTCGGCGAGGCGCTTGAGTCGATGCCGGTGGCTTTCCAGGGCGAGCCGCTCGAGATCGGCTTCAACCCGGAGTTTCTGCGAGCGGGTCTCGAGGCGGTTGAGGAGGGAGAGGTCGTTTTGAAGCTGATCAGTCCGCTGCGGCCAGGGCTGATCGAGTCCGGGGACGAGAGCCGCTTCCGGTACCTGATCATGCCGATCAGGCTCAACGTCTAGTAGAGCGTGCGCCTGTGCGGGTCGTCCGCGTCAGCCTGCGTGACTTCCGCGCCTACGACGACGTGCTCGTGGAGTTCGGCGCCGGCCTGACCGTGATCACCGGCCCCAACGGAGCGGGCAAGACGAACCTGATCGAGGCGCTGTACTTCGGCTGCACCGGGCGCTCGTGCCGGACCACCAATGAGCGCGAGGTGGTGCGGTTTGGTCAGCACGCCACGCGGGTCGTGGTCGAGGCGGTGGGGGAGGACGGGCGCCATGAGCTGTCGGTCGGGTTTGCGCCGGGCGAGCCAAAGCGGATGCGTGTCGACGGCGCGAACGTCGAGCGGCTGCTCGAGGTCAGCGAGCGCCCACTGGTGAGCGTCTTCCTTCCCGATCGCCTCGAGCTGATCAAGGGTCCGCCCGCACTGCGCAGGGCCCACCTCGACCAGTTCGTCGCCGCACTGTGGCCGGCGCGCGTCGGGACTCGGCGCGCGTACGCGCAGACGCTCGCGCAGCGCAACGCGTTGATCGCCAGGATCCGTACCGGCGCCGGCAGCCGCGACTCGCTCGCGAGCTGGAACGTCCAGCTTGCCCGGCACGGAGTGGCGCTGATGGCCGACCGGCGTGCCGCGATCGAGGAGGTCGCCGGTCGGTTCGCAGCGTGCTGCGCTGCGCTCGGGCTCGACGGCGATCCCGAGCTCGTATACCGCCCGCGCTCGCGGGCTCTGGATCCCGAGCAGCTGTGCGCGGAGCTCGCCGAACGCGTCGACTCCGACCTCGACCGCGGCTTCACCGGGCACGGGCCACATCGGGACGATCTCGCGACGACCCGCGAAGGACGCGATCTGCGCACCTATGGATCTCAGGGCCAGCAGCGGCTGGCGCTGCTCGCGCTGCTGCTCGCCGAGCGCGAAGCGATCGCGGCGCGCCGCGAGACGCCCCCGGTGATGCTGCTCGACGACGTGATGAGCGAGCTCGACTCCAACCGCCGCCGCGCGCTCGTGGACGTGTTGAGGGCTACGGGCGGCCAGTCGGTGATCACCGCGACCGACCTGCAACAGGTGCCCGGCGCCGACGAGCCCGGCGTGACTCGTCTGGCGGTGTCCTCGGGGCGGGTGCTCGGTGAGGCGATGGCGGCATGACCGGCGGGTCACGAGCGTGAGCCCTCACCGCCGTGCGCCCCGGCCGTTGAACGCTGCGCTTGGTTCCCTGGCCGACGATCTCGCTCCCCAGACGCTGCTCGCCGAGGTCCAGCGAGTGTGGTCGCGTGTGGTCGGCGAGGCAATCGCGGCGGAGGCTCAGCCGACCGCCGAGCGCGGCGGCACGATCACGCTTTCATGCTCCGCGTCGGTGTGGGCGCAGGAGCTCGACCTGATGGCCGCGCAGATCATCCCGCGCGTCAACGCACAGCTGAGTCGCGGCTCGGTGCAGCGCCTGCGCTGTGTCGCCGTGGGCCACGTCAAACGGTCGTAGGAGCACCCCCCGTTTTGTGTGGTTTTGCAGGCAAAAGCACTCCGGCGCAGGGGCTGTTCCGACTGGTTGCTGTGCTATCCTTATGTACATCAATTCTTCGAC